>DATGCY010000552.1:0-10318 GCA_035311385.1 Candidatus Methylomirabilota bacterium | reverse complement strand
TTCGCCCCGCATACCTCCGGCGTCCCCGAGGATCCCGCCACGGGCTCCGCGAGCGGGCCCCTCGGCGCATACCTCGTGCGCCATGGTCTCGTGAAGGCGGCTGACGAAGTAAGGATCGTGAGCGAGCAGGGAACGAAGATGAGTCGGCAAAGCTTCGTACACATCAGGCTTGCCATGACCGGCGAGCGGCTCGAGACCATCCGCGTCGGCGGCAGTGTGGTGCCCGTCCTGGAGGGCGCGCTCCGGATCCCTGCGTCGTGAGCCCGGCGCGGCGCCGTCCCGTCAGGGATGCCTCGCGCCGGCGCATGGTTCCGCCTCCACGGGCTCAATAACAACACCTCCGGCCATCGCGCTCTGTCTCCGCGCGCGGAGCGCGATCTGGTGCCGCGCCCGCTCGACATGGCGCGCGCGGCGCTCGGGCGCACGCGGATGACCACGTCCGATGCGCTCGACGAGCGGATGGCGGGGGAAACGCCGGCTAGCTGAGGATGGCGGTGAGGCTGCGCAGATCGGGGCAGGCGTCGAGCTCCTCGAGCATCTGCCGTACGGTGTCGGCGCGATCCTCGGAGAGCACGAGGCGCGCACAATCCATGAACTTCTCCCGGAGCTGATCCTTCGACAGCGGTAGCTCGGGATGCCCAGGCACGGGCCGCGGCGCGATGGACACTTCGCGCCCGTCCTGGAAGCGCACGGTGACCCGCGTCCACATGTGGCGCTCCATGTCGCCCGGGATCTCCGGATCCACCACGAGGCGTACGCGCCTCATCAGCTTCGCGATGGCGGGATCGTCCGTCTTGTCGTCGCGGAAGGTTGCCATGCCCACCCGCCCCTCGCACAGCGCGGCCGCCGCGGAGAACTCCCCGGAGAACTTGGCCTCGAGCCCGCTGCGCGGCCGGGAGTGGATGAGGATGCGCGGCACCGCGGCGTGCACGCCCACCGTCACCTCGGCGATCTGCTCGGGAGTGATCCGGTGCGTGCGCTGAAGCTCGAGTGCGCTCTCGATGATGGAGTGGGTGCAGGCGCAGGAGGGATACGGTTTCACCGCCACGCCCGAGGTGAGGATCTTCCACGGCGCGCCCAGTGACTCGAGATGCTGCTCCTCGCGCTTGCCTGCGCCCAGCACGGCGAAGTAGCCCTGCGGTCCCTCGATGGCCTGCTCCGACGCGGTGAAGCCCTCGCGCGCGAGCAGCGCGGAGAGCACGCCGCTCCGCGCCGCGTGCCCCGCGTGGAACGGCTTGGTCATGGTGCCGAAGTTTTCCTTGAGCCCCGAGGCCTGGGAGGCGGCGAGCGCGAGGGCCGCGCGCGTCTGGCCGGGGTCGAGGCCGAGGAGGCGCCCCGCGGCGGCGGCCGCGCCCATGGTGCCGAGGGTGCCCGTGGCGTGGAACCCCTTCTCGTAGTGCGGCGGGTTCATCACCGCCGCCATGGTCGTTTCGACCTCGAAGCCCAGGAGGAAGGCGTGGACGAGAGCACGACCGTCGGCGAGCGTAAGCTCGCCCGCCGCGAGGGCGGCGGCGAGCACGGGCGCCGAGGGATGGCCCATCATGGCGAAGTTGGTGTCGTCGAAGTCGAGCGCGTGCGCAGCGGTGCCGTTGGCAAGGGCCGCCCACACCGCGCCCGTGCGCAGCGGGGTCCCCACTACAGTGGCTAGAGGTGAGCCGCCCTCCGCACGCGCCACGTCCGTCACGAGGCGCGCGGCGGGCTCCACGGAGCCCGCGAGCATCACGCCCAGACAATCGAGGATGGCGCGGCGGGCCGCCTCCACCGCCTCCGCGGGGCAATCCTCCCAGCGGCTCTTCGTGACGAACTCAGCGAGATGCGAGGTGGCACGCATGGCCGAGAGCCTAGCACAGGTCTGTTATCATCTGCCGATGGCTCTGGCGCGTAGCGTCCTTTTTCTCGCCGCGCTCTCGTTCTTCGTTGTTCCCGTTCCCGCTTCCGCGCAGATCTTCATTGCCTCCGTGGCCGATCCCAGCTTCGCCGTCGGTCCCCTCACCATTCGCGCCACCGTGACCCCGTCCCTCGGTCCCGTGGACGTCGAGGTCCGCTGGTCTCTCGACGTCGATACGGGCAAGAGCCGCGGCACTGAGCAGGACATCTTCCTCCTGTGGCCGGGGGAGGTGACGAGCCCACTCGGTGACAGCAAGGGCGACAAGACCCTCGAGAAATACGTGGAGACGCGCGGATTCAGCGTGGTGGGCAGCGGGCGGCTGCCCCTGTACGTCCAGAACATCTACGGCGAGGGTGTGGAGGCCGCGCCCAAGTCGGCGGGGGAGGCGCCGTACGTGACCTTCGTACAGGATAGCTCCGCGCTTGGCCTGAGCCCGCCGGGTACGTGGATCCGCATTCCGTGGACGCCGCAGATGCCGAACGTGACGTTCATGACGAGCCTGCGTATGCGGGTGAGCGGGGCGATCAAGCCGGGACAGACCCGCTGGTTCGAGACGCTCTTCACGGGCGAGCGTCACCTGTTCACCATCTCCTATAGCGAGGTGCGCGACCGGCCCATCTTTCCCATGTACGCGGAGCATCGCGATCGCGCCCTTCGCCTTGCCGAGGCCCCCGCAGAGCTCGCCGTGCATTTCGCGCAGGCCGAGCACCTGCGCATCGAGCAAGTGTATCCGCCCACGAGCACGCGGAGGCTCAGCCAGTCGCTCGAGAGCACGGAGATCGTTTCGCTGTTCATGGGCTCCGGGGAAGGCGTGGTGCCCCAGCACCTGAGCGTGCAGTTCGGCTACTTCTCCAAGCTCCAGGGCCTGATGATCGTGGTCATCCCGCTGCTCCTCCTGGCCGCGGGTCCCGCCCTCGGCCCCGTCATCGGACGCTCCGCCGTCGCCCTGCTCGGACGACTTCGCTCGCGCCTGCACCTGGGCGTGCCCGGAGCCAAGATCTTGCCGCGCGAGCGGGGCGTGCTCTTGGGCCGCCAGGTGCTGGAGCGCATCGTTCCCGGCCGCACCACGCGGGAAGAGGTGCTCCGCATGTGCGGGACCGAGGTCGAGGAGGAGGAGCGGACGGGGGCCCCGGACCGCAGCGTGCTCGTCTACCGCGGCTGGCGCGCGGAGCCCGAGACGCGACAGCGCATGCGATGGGTCGCCACCGTGGAGGCGTGGGCCGTGCTCGCCCAGGAGGCGCGCATCGAGATCGAGCACGGCCTCGTCAAGGACGTGCAGGTGCGCATCCGTCGCAGCCGGGGCCCGAACCCCGAGCCACAGGAGTCCACATGAGCGCGCACGGCACGATTCCCGACGACCCCTTCGAGGTTCTCCACGCGCGTGGGGTCACGGACGGTCTGCCCGTCGTTCCCCCCACCGCCTCCCGTGTCGCCGCCGCAGTGGAAGCAACGGGTCGGGCGCGCAACGAGTTGATTGGCCTGGTCGCCCCGCGGCTGGGGCGGGCTACCGTCGAGAAGATTGCCGTCAATGCCGTCATGGCAGGCTGCCGGCCGGACTACGTCCCCGCGGTGATCGCGGGCGTCGAGGCGATCTGCGATCCAGCCTTCGCCTTGGTCGGGGTGTCGGGCACCACCGACGCGGTGGCCCTCCTCCTCGTCCTGAACGGCCCCGTGCGCACCGCCCTCGATGTCAACTCCGGCGCCGGGGTCTTCGGCCCCGGCTGGCGCGCCAACGCCACCATCGGCCGCGCCGTGCGCCTGGTGTGGCAGAACATCGGCGGCGCCGCCCCCGGCGCCATCAGCATGTCCACCTTCTCCCAGCCCGGCCGCTACTCGTACTGCATCGGCGAGAACGAGGAGGCGAGCCCGTGGGAGCCGCTCCACGTCGAGCACGGCTTCGCGACGGAGGAAAGCACGGTGGCGGCGGTGGCCGCGGAGACCCTCCAGGTGGTGGCGAACACGCAGGGGCGCACCGCGCGCGAGGTGCTCGCCACCATCGCGCGTAGCGGCGCGGTGATCGCCAGTGACGCGCACGCGGGGCTCGGCGACACTGTGCTCGTGATCGGGCCCGAGCACGCCCGCACCATTGCGGGCGACGGCTGGTCGAAGCGAGAGGTGCGGCAGTTCCTCTGGGAGGAGACCCTTGCCACCGTGGCAGGGAGCGCCGTGCCCAAGTTCCGCGAGCCGTCGAACATCCGCATCGTGGTGGCGGGAGGTGCGGCGGGTCGCTTCTCCGCGTGGATCCCGGGCTGGCCGTTCCCGGGCTCGCCGTCGGCCATGGTGATCAAGCGCATCGTCCGCTAACGAAGCCTATTCGCGAACGTCCGGAGCGCGAGACGGGGCGGGGCCTCTCGTCGGGGGCGGGGGAGCGCTCCAGCTGCGTCACCCACTCGCCTGAATCGCCGCCCTGTGGGCGGCGCACAGGACGAGGGGGTCCCACTCTGCCGGAGCGCTCCCCCGCCCTCGCCGCCACCCGCCCCGGTTGCACGTGCGGCACGCGCGAATACGCCGGGCTACGAGTCTGTTGGAGAAAGCGGGCATGACGCACTTGACCAAGCGCGTGCCGCTCAAATGTTCTCCGCTGCGAGCGCGGGCTTTGCCCGCGCAACAGAATCCTAGGGGGAGGTTCGGAAGGGGGGCGATGCCCCACTCCGAGTGTTCTAGGCCTCGCGTCGCTGGACGATCGTGTCGCGCGACGTCCACCAGCCCACGAGCAGGATGACGCCGAGCAGCCCCGCGGTGCCGTTCACGCGGAGAGAGGTGCTCACTCCCCAGCGCTCGGAGACGGCGCCCACCAGGAAGGCTCCGATGGGGAAGACGCCGCCCCACACGAGGGTGTAGAGGCTCATGACGCGCCCCCGCAGCTCATCGGGAGCGAGGAGCTGCATGGCGGTGTTGCAGCTCGCCACCAGCACAAGCCCGAAGAGACCGGTGAAGTACAGCATGATGGCGGCCTGCCAGAAGACCCGGACCGCGGAAAGCAGGACGAGCGAGCTGCAGGCGAGGCTGGCCATGGCGAACATGACGGTGATGGGCGGGCGGCGCGCGCCGAGGGCCCCCACGGTGAGGGCGCCCGTGACCGCGCCCAGGCCGAGGCAGGCCATGAGGAGGCCGAAACCTTCCGCGCCCAGGTGGAGGACGGTGCGCACGACGAGCGGCACGTACACCGTGAAGTTGAAGACGAAAATGCTCACGAGGAAGAGCAGGCCCAGCGTGAGGCGGATCTCCGGCGTGCGCAGCGCGTAGCGAATGCCCGTGCGCATGTCGGCGAGGACGCCGTCGCTCGAGCGCGCGCGCGGCACGCCGTGCGTGCGCAGCATGAGGAAGATGATCACCGCTGCCGCGGAGCCCAGGCCGCTCACGATGAAGGCCGGCGTCACCCCGTACCGGGCGATGACCAGACCCCCCAGTCCGGGGCCCACGATGCGGGCCGCGTTGAACGAGGCGGAGTTGAGGGCGACGGCGCTCGCCACGTTGGCGCGGCCCACCATCTCCGCCACCAGCGACTGCCGCGCGGGCTGGTCGAGCACGTTCACGAGGCCGGAGCAGAAGGCGAGGAGGGCCACGTGCCAGTATTCGACGTGGCCGGAGGCGACGAGAGCGGCGAGGCCGAAGGCCTGGCCGCCCTGCGCCATCTGCGTGATCACGATGAGCCGGCGCTTCTGCACGCGGTCGGCCAGGGCGCCCGAGGCGAGGGAGAAGAGCAGGATGGGCGCGAACTGGAGCGAGCCGATCAGCCCGAGCTTGAAGGGCGAGGAGGTGAGCTGGAGGACGAGCCATGACTGGGCGACCGTCTGCATCCAGTTGCCGGTCTGGGCGATCATCTGGGCTCCGAAGAAGCGGCGAAAGTCTACATGATGGAGCGCGCGGAGCCCGACGGGCAGGGACATGAGCGCGCCTAGGATAGCGCGACTCGAGACGGCGGTCGGTTCAGGCTTCCGTGAGACTGTAGGCGTCCACGCGTGCCTCCTTGCCCCGCAACGCGAGCTCGCCGCAGCGCGCGGCGCGTACGTCCTCGGGGAGGGTGAGGCGATCGAGGAGCGCGCCGGACACGACGAGGTCGAGGTTCATCCGCTTGGCGTACTCCTCGAGGCGGGCCGCGGTGTTGAGGATGTCGCCCACGAAGACGATCTGCCGGCGGAGATCGCCCAGCTCGCCGCCGGTGACCGGGCCGCCGTGGAGTCCGCCGCGGAAGCGCGGGACGGTACCGAACTCGCGCTGGTAGCGGGGCGCGTGGCGGGCCACGGTGGCGCGAATGCCGAAGAAGCACCGCACGCAGTTGGCCATGCGCAGCCCCGCGTCCAGCCGCCACGTCACCACGACCTCGTCTCCCGCATACTGATAGATCTCCGCGTCCGTCTGGAGCACGGGCTCCGTCACGTCGTCCACGAAGCGCCGGAGCAGCTCGAAGTAACGCGCGCTCCCCAGCTCCTCGGCGAGGCGGGTCGAGCCCTGGAGGTCGAGGAAGAGGAAGATGCGCTCCTCCGCCCGCGGGCGATGATAGACGCCCGCCATGAAATAGCCGAGCACGTTGGCGCCGACCAGGCGATTCATCTGGAGCACGAAGGTGATGACCACCGCGAACACCGCGAAGAAGGGCGTGGCGTAGCGCAGGTGGGGCTCGGTGAAGCTCATGACGAAGCGATGCGGGTCCAGAGTGGTCAGCATCTTGCCCGTGGCGCGCCCCACCAGGAAGAGCGCGAGCACGATGACGCTGCTGAGGACGAGATCCGTCCAGAAGCGGAGCTTCTGGAAGAAGGGCCGGAGGCGGCCGTCGCGCGCGAACAGCATGTAGCCGCCCACCAGGAGCGAGATGACCACCCCGTCGACCACGCCCTGCCAGGCTTCCCGTGCAGAAGCCTCGCTCGTGAGCACGTTGAAGATGGGGGCGACGACACAGGCCGCGAGCACGATGGCCCCGAGCTGGCGTCGCCGGGCGCGGAAGCGGGCCGAACCCATCACGCGGCGAGCATAGCCCCCGCTTCCCGAACCGCGCCACCAACTTGACCACAGCCCTCGCCGAGGTCTACACTCGCCGCACCCTGTCCACATGGCACTTACGCCTATTCTGTAGGAGGTTACCCCGTGACCTGTCCACGCTGCCAGGCTCAGAGCGGCGCAGGCGCGCGCTTCTGCGAGCAGTGTGGGGCCAAGCTCGGGCGAACCTGCTCGTCCTGCGGTGTTGAGGTTGCCGCGGGCGCCCGATTCTGCGGAGCGTGCGGCACGCCACTCACCAACGCCGCGTCAGGTCCGACTCCCCGCTTCGCCGATCCGCAGAGCTACACACCCAAGCACCTCGCCGACAAGATCCTCACCGCGAAGGGCGCCCTCGAGGGCGAGCGCAAGCTCGTGACCGTGCTCTTCGCCGACGTGAAGGGCTCCATGGAGCTCCTCGCCGATCGCGATCCGGAAGAAGCGCGCAAGATCCTCGATCCCGTTCTCGAGCGAATGATGGAGGCCATTCATCGCTACGAGGGGACAGTGAATCAGGTCATGGGTGACGGCATCATGGCGCTCTTTGGGGCGCCGGTAGCCCACGAGGATCACGCCGTGCGCGCCTGCCACGCCGCCCTGCGTATGCAGGAGACGGTGGGCTGGTATGCGGACGAGCTCCGCCGCACCCAAGGCATCGACGTGCAAATCCGCGTCGGGATGAACTCAGGTGAGGTGGTGGTGCGCGCCATCGACAGCGATCTGCACATGGACTACTCCGCCATCGGGCAGACCACGCACCTGGCCGCCCGCATGGAGCAGCTCGCCCGCCCGGGCACCGCGCTCATGACCAAGGACACGCTGCGCCTCGCCGAGGGCTACATCGAGGTGCGGCCGCTCGGTCCCGTGCCCGTGCGCGGTCTCGCGGAGACGGTGGAGGTCTTCGAGATCATCCGCGCGGGTGCCGTCCGTTCGCGGCTGCAGGCGGCCGCCGCGCGCGGGCTCACCCCGTTCGTGGGCCGCGACGGCGAGCTCAGTCGGCTCCGCGAGACGCTCGAGAAGGCACGGGCGGGGCAAGGCCAGATCGTGGCCGTTTCCGGGGAGCCGGGGGTGGGCAAGTCGCGGCTCTTCTGGGAGTTCACCCACTCGCACCGCACGCACGGCTGGCTCGTCTTGGAGAGCTCGCCCGTCTCCTATGGCAAGACCACGTCATACCTGCCGGTGAGCGACCTTCTCAAGACCTACTTCGGCATCGAGGACCAGGACGATGCTCGGCGCATCCGCGAGAAGGTCACGGGCAAGCTCCTCACCTTGGACGAGAGTCTGCGCACGACGATTCCCGTGTTCCTCTCTCTGCTCGACGTGCCCGTGGACGACACGGAGGGGCAGGAACCCGATTCGCGCGAGCGCCGCCGCCGCACCCTCGACGCCCTGAAGCGTCTGCTCCTGCGCGAGAGTCAGGTGCAGCCGCTCCTCGTGATCTTCGAGAACCTCAACTGGGTGGACGGCGAGACCCAGGCCTTCCTCGACAGCCTGGTGGAGAGCCTGCCCGCCGCGCGCTTGCTCCTCATGGTGAACTACCGGCCGGAGTACACGCACGGCTGGGGTGGCAAGAGCTACTACACGCAGTTCCGCATCGATCCACTCGAACCCGAGAGCGCCGAGGAGCTGCTGCAAGCGATTCTCGGATCCGAGCCGACCCTTCAGCCCCTCAAGCAGCTCCTCGTCCAGCAGACGGAGGGCAATCCATTCTTCCTGGAGGAGTGCGTGCAGTCGCTGGTGGAGACGGGCGCCCTCACGGGAGTGCGCGGTCAGTACCGGCTCCAGGCCCCCGTGGAGTCCCTGCAGATGCCGCCCACGGTGCAGGCCGTGCTCGCGTCCCGTATCGACCGCCTCGATCCGGACGAGAAACGGCTCCTCCAGGCCGCCTCCGTTATCGGCAAGGACGTGCCCTTCGCGCTGCTCGAGGCCATCGTCGAGGTGCCCGAGGAGACGTTGCGCTCGGGGTTGATGCGGCTCCAGTCCGCGGAGTTCATCTACGAGACCACGCTCTTCCCCACGCTCGAGTACACCTTCAAGCACGCCCTCACCCACGACGTCGCCTACGGCAGCCTGCTCACCGGCCGGCGCCGCGCCCTGCACGGGCGCGCCATGGAGTCGCTGGAGCGACTCAACGCGGATCGGCTGGGCGAGCAGGTGGAGCGGCTCGCCCACCATGCCGTGCGCGGAGAGATCTGGGACAAGGCGATCAACTATCTCCGCCAGGCCGGGGCCAAGGCCGTCTCGCGCGCGGCCAACCAGGAAGCGGTGTCACTCCTCGATCAGGCCCTTCAGGCGCTGACCCATCTCCCGGAGGGTCGGGCCAAGCTCGAGCAATCCATCGACATCCGGCTCGAGCTCCGGCCGCCGCTGCTCCAGCTCGGGCGGCTGCGCGACGTGCTCCAGCTCTCCAAGGAAGCCGAGCACCTGGGGGCAGAGCTCGGCGACGAGTCGCGCCTCGGCCGGGTGTACAGCTACCTCGTCAACTACCACTATTTGAACGGCGAGCCCGATCTCGCCATTGAGTACGGCGAGCGTTGTCTCCGCATCGCGGACGCGACCCAGGACCTGGCCCTCCAGGCCCTCGCCCGCGGCTATCTCGGCCTGTCCTGTCACGCGCAGGGGCAGTACCGTCGCGCCGAGCTGATCTTGCGCCAGAACGTGGACGCGCTGGCCATGGCCCGAGGCGCCGCCGCCGATCAGTCCGCCATCTCCTACGTGACGTCGAGCGGTTGGCTCGCCTTCACCTTGGCCGAGCTCGGCGATTTCCACGCCGCCGATGCCTGCGCGGACCAAGCCCTGCGCGTGGCCGACGGCGCCGGACACGCCTACGGCCAGACGATCGCGCGAACGCTGGCTGGACTCGTGTGGCTCCGTCGCGGTCACCTCGATCGCGCCTTCGGCTATCTCCAACCGAGCCTGGAGGCCTGCCGCGAGAAGCACCTCGACGTGTGGCGGCCTCTTCCCTCCTCCCTCCTTGGGCTGACCCAGGCCCTCGCGGGGCGCCTCGACGAGGCCTTGCCGCTGTTGAGAGACGGCGTGCACCTGAGCGAGGTCCTGGGCATAAACGCCTACCTCGCGCTGTGGATGCTCAATCTCGCCGAGGGGCAGATGGCCGCGGGTCAGCTCGACCAGGCGAGGGAGACGGCGCGGCACGCCCTCGACCTCGCCGTCTCCCACAAGGAGCGCGGCCACCAGGCATGGGCGTGGCGCCTCATGGGCGATCTCGACTCGCGGGGAGATGCGACGGCGCTCGCGCAGGCCGAGGAAAACTATCGCCGCGCCCTGAACACCGCCGAGGAGCTGCGCATGCAGCCCGTGATCGCCCACGCCAAGATGGGGCTGGGGCGGGTGATGCGGCTGCGCGGCGACCGCGAGCGGGCCGAGGAGTATCTCGTCACCGCCTTCATGATGTTCCGCGGCATGGACGTGCCGTTCTGGGTGCGCCGCTGCGGCGAG
>DATGCY010000551.1:0-3186 GCA_035311385.1 Candidatus Methylomirabilota bacterium | reverse complement strand
GCCATGGCCGCCGGCATCAAGCCGGGAGACATCGTGGTCTCGCTCCAAGGGCAGTCCATCGGCTCCTGGGACGATCTCGCCGACGCCATCAGCAAGCGGCCGGGCCAGCCCACGGAGCTCGGCATCAAGCGCGGCGAGGGCATGGTCACCATCACCGTCACGCCTGCTCCCAGCGGACCTGACGGCAAAGGACGCATCGGCATCAGCCACGCTGTCGCGCCGGGACCGGGCGCGGTGTTCGTTCGCTCGAATCCGCCGGTCGCCGTCAAGGACGGCCTGCTCAAGACGTGGGAGTGGACGTATATGACGGTCAAGGGCATGTTCAAGCTCCTGACCGCGCAGCTCGCGCCGTCCAACATCGGTGGTCCCATCCAGATCGCCGCTGCAGCAGGGGAGCAGGCAAGACAGGGCCTAGCCTATCTCACGCTCTTCACTGCGCTGATCAGCGTCAACCTCGCCGTGCTCAACTTGCTGCCCGTGCCCATGCTCGACGGTGGCCACCTCCTCTTCTTCGTCTGCGAGGCGATCCTCGGGCGACCCGTCTCCCTGCGTAAGCGCGAGATCGCGCAGCAGGTCGGTTTCGTGCTGCTGATGATGCTCATGGTCTACGCCGTGTACAACGACCTGTCACGGCTCGACGTCTTTCATCGCTTCTTCCGATAGCCGGGGAGACTCATGGGGCAATATCGCTGCCACGTGTTCGTGTGCACCTCGGGTGACACCTGTCCGCAGCAAGGCGACGTCGAGAAGTTCGTCAAGGTCTTACGTGCGGGCGCGGTCCAGGCGGGCAAGCAAGTGGAGGTGCGCATCAACAAGGCGGGCTGCTTCTCGCAATGCGGGCACGGGCCGATGATCGTGGTCTACCCCGAAAACGTGTGGTACGGCGGCGTGCAGGAGTCCGATCTCCAGGAGATTCTCGAGTCGCACATCCTGGGCGGCCGCCCCGTCAAGCGCCTCCTCTACGATCCCGGCGTGCCGGGGGCGAACAAGGTCAAGACGGCGACCTGACGGATGCGCTGGACCCGCTCCCTCATCCCCACGCTGCGGGAGGATCCGGCCGACGCAGAGGCCATCAGCCACAAGCTGATGGTGCGGGCGGGGCTCGTGCGGCAGCTTGCCGCGGGGATCTACGTCTATCTCCCCCTCGGCCATCGCGTGCTCGACAAGGTCAATCGTGTGATCCGCGAGGAGATGAACGCCATCGGCGGGCAAGAGATCACCATGCCCGTGCTGCAGCCTGCGGAGCTCTGGCAGCAGTCGGGACGCTGGGACGCCATCGGCGGCGAGATGTTTCGGCTCAAGGATCGCAATCAGCGCGACCTGTGCTTGGGCATGACCCACGAAGAGGTCGTGGCGTGGATCGCCGCGCGGGAGATCCGCTCCTACCGTGATTTGCCACAGATCTGGTATCAGATCCAGACGAAGGAGCGCGACGAGGCGCGGCCTCGCTCGGGGGTGCTGCGCACGCGCGAGTTCCTCATGAAGGACGCCTACACCTTGGACCCCGACGCGGCGGCCCTCGAGGTGTCCTACAACGCGCATAAGCAGGCCTACTGCAAGATCTTCGATCGCTGCGGCATCCGCTACGTGGTGGTGGACTCCGATCCCGGCATGATGGGCGGCTCCGGCTCCCACGAGTTCATGGCCCCCTCCGCGGCGGGAGAGGACGACGTTGCCCTCTGCGCCGCCTGTGGCTACGCGGCCAACGTCGAACTGGCCCGCGGCGTGCCCGTGGCGGCCTCGCTACCCGAGCGCTCGCCGCACGAGGTCGCCACACCGGAGGCACGCACCATCGCGGAGGTTGCCGCCCAGCTCAAGATCGAGCCCGCGTGCACGATCAAGTCGCTGGCGTTCATGATCGGCGACGCCGTTGTGCTCGCTCTCGTGCGTGGCGACCACAACCTCCACGAGCGCAAGCTCGCGCGAGCCCTGCGCGCCGAGGCGCGACCCGGCCATCCCGACGAGGTGCGCCGGCACCTGGGCGTCTCCGTAGGCTCGGTGGGGCCGGTGGGAGTCAAGGGTGTCTCGCGGATCATCGCCGACGAGTCGCTGAAGAACGGCTCGTACGTGGTCGGCGCCAACCGGGATGGCTTCCACCTCGTCGGCGTGACGGCGGGCAAGGACTTCCCGTGCGAGTGGGCCGATCTCCAGGTCGCCCTTCCCGGCGAGGGCTGCCCTCAGTGCGGCAAGCCGCTCACTGTGGAGCGCGTGATCGAGGTCGGCAACATCTTCAAGCTCGGCACGCAGTACTCGGAGCCGCTTGGGGCCATGTACCTCGACGAGCAGGGGCAGCAGAAGCCCATCGTGATGGGGTCGTACGGAATCGGCCCCGCCCGCATCGCGGCGGCCGCCGTGGAGCAGCGTCACGACGCCGACGGCATCATCTGGCCCTGGGCCATCGCGCCGTTTCACGTCCATCTCATCCCTGTGGCCGTCAAGGATGCCGGGCAAATGGCGGCGACCGCGGAAATCCAGCAGCTCCTGGAAGGGGCGGGGTTCGAAGTGCTCGTGGACGACCGGGACGAGCGCGCCGGCGTCAAGTTCAAGGATGCCGACCTACTCGGTGTGCCTATCCGGATCACCGTAGGTAACCTGCTGGCCAAGGAAGGCGTGGTCGAGGTGCGCGAGCGAGCGACAGGAGCACAGGTCAAAGTGTCTCGGGAGGGCACCCTGGGGGCGGTGCGGAAGATCGCGGACGGGCTTAGGATGGCCTAAATCGCCGGTGGGGCGCCGCCGCGGGCCGCGGGGCCTTGCGGGTGGTGTCTACATGTGCTAAAGTTTTGACAAAAGTGGGCGCCGCCCACTTTTTTGTTCTCTACAGAGCAGGAGGGTGGCTGGAAATGGACCCGCGGATGGCTGACGGGGAGGCGTTTCTGGCTAGGGTCGAGGCGGTGGTGGCCCCCGTTCTCGAGGCCCACGGTCTCCAGCTCGTGGATCTGCAGTGGCGTCGGGAGGCCCGGCGCTGGGCCCTGCGCTTCTTCGTGGACAAGCCGGGCGGTGCCGGCATCCTCGACTGCCAGCGGCTGAGCCACGAGGCGGCGGACGTGCTGGACGTATCGGGGCTCATTACGGAGAGCTACGACCTCGAGGTCTCCTCTCCGGGCTTGGACCGCGAGCTCAAGTCGGACCGTGAGTTCGCGTGGGCGATCGGCAAGGACGTGCGGTGCTGGGTGCGAGAGGCGGTGG
>DATGCY010000550.1:0-3529 GCA_035311385.1 Candidatus Methylomirabilota bacterium | reverse complement strand
CTTGACCGGGTCGCCTGTTCCAGGAGGGGAGAGATGTCAGTAGCTAGGGCTTGGTGCCGGACGGCCCGGGCAGGAACTCGATCGACTTCGCCACCGGCTTCCCTTCCTTCACCTCGTAGCGAACCTTCACGCGTTTCCCCTCCCGCAGATCACCCTGGAGGGCCAGACCGTGAGGGACTCGGACGACGGTCCCGTCATCGAGCTGGATCATCTCGCCGTTCACGTTGACGATACGGCTCTCGACTTGCCGTTCCCCCTGATCAGGCGTGGGCTGAGCGGACACGGGAACCACCATCCCGAGAGCGAGCATGAGTGCCGTCAGGGCGGCCCACGCACGCCTCGAGGTGCCGGGCGGCGCGTCGAGAAACTGTCGGTTCAGCGATCTGAGAGTTCGGCGTATCACTGATCTGTCCTTCCTGCCGATGGATGACGCAAACGACATGCCACGGCGTCACGTCCGGAAATGGGGCAACCGATCCTCCGCTCGCATCCACCGGGCATGAGCGTTGCAGCCCTCGCACCAAGGGTAGGCTTCGAGATCCCCTGATGCCGGACGGCCGAAGGAGGGAAGCCCAATGGCACGCTGTGAAGTCTGTGGAGGCGAGTACCCGAAGGCGATGGAGATCCGACTCAATGGCGTCTCCAGCACTTACGACTGCTTCGAATGTGCGATTCATGCCCTGGCACCCTCCTGCGAGCACTGTGGATGTCGCGTGATCGGGCATGGCGTGGAAAAGCAGGGCAAGATCTTCTGCTGCGCGCATTGCGCCCAGCAAGGAGCCACCGCACGGTCCGTACGGGTGTGAGGGTGTTCACACACAGTGTTCAGAGGAGAGACGACATGGCGCAGACACGACGCAGAACAGGCGCGAAGCGAGCGGCAGGGAGGAAGCGGGCGAGCCGAGCGAAGACGGGGCGGGCCGCGGGGACCCGACGTGCAAAGAGTGCAAAGAGCCAGCAGACCGCCAAGCGTGGAACGAGACCGCGCAAGCAAGGCTCACGGACCGGCCGCTCGCGGGGCGTCGTCGGAGTGAGAGATGGTGAGGTGGCCGTTCTTCTGGTCGGTGCGGTTCCCGCCGCGCGCCTGGAAGAACCGGAGACCGAGTCGGAGCTCGCGCGCCGGGACGCGGAGTCCATGGTCGGCGACGAACTGCCGGGCGGGACGGTGGCGATGCCCGAGCAGGACAGCGTGGACGAATTCGCGAGTGCGCTGGGGGTGGAACGGTCTCCCGATGCGCCGCTTCGCGGGTCGGCGGAGATCCTCGACAAGCGCGATCAGCGTCGGGGCGGACGGAAGCCGCCTCTCACCCTGTGAGGAGAGGCGTCGGCGGGAAGATCGTCGATGGCGGATCTGACGATGACGGAGGCCCTGCCGCACGCGTTCGCTCCCGCTGCAGACACCATCGAGATCAGGTTGAGTCGGCCGCAGCAGCTCTTCAACTCGCTCGATCCTTCCCCGTTCCACGAGCGCGATCTGGACCAGGACGCGGAAGACTACCTCGTGGACTCGGCCGACGAGTTCCCCCTGAAGAAGCCTCTGACCTTGATCATTCACGTGCCCGCCGACCAGCTGCCGCCGGGGTCGGGGCCCAACCTCGGCCAAGCCATCCACAACTACTTCGAGTACCGGATGAACGAGACGCGGCGGCGGCTCAAGTTCTTCTTCCGCGATGGCCGCATCGCCCTCATGGTCGCCTTCGTCTTCCTCCTCGTGTGCATTCTCCTGCGTCAGCTCGCCCTCGCCGTCGGCCACGGTCTGTGGCCCGAGATCGTGGACGAGGGGCTCTACATCGTGGGCTGGGTCGCCATGTGGCGCCCGCTGGAGATCTTCCTCTACGATTGGCGCCCCATCTGGCACCGCTATCGGCTCTTCGCCAAGCTCTCCCGCATTCCCGTCGTGGTGCGGGTGACCTGAGCGGTGAGCGAGCCGGCTGTTCCTAGAGCGACGAGATGAGGAATGCCAGGGCGGCCAGGGACATGAGCGCCGTCGCCGTCCACCCCAGGGCATTGAGCCAGGGGCCGTTCACGTGGGCGCCCATGATCTCCCGGTTGTTACCGACCAGCATGACGAGAACCATCAGAGGCGGCGCAAGCAGACCATTGAGCACGGCGGACCAGAACAGCATGCGGATGGGATTCAGGTGGAAGAGATCGAGCACGAGGCCGCCCGAAAGGGCCAGCACCATGATCAGATAGAATCGGGGCGCGCGGCCGAAGGGATGATCGAGGCCGGCTCGCCAGCGGTAGAGCTCGGCCACGGCGAAGGAGGCCGAGCCCATGAGGACGGGAATAGCGAGCAAGCCGGTGCCGAGGATCCCGATGGTGAAGAGCAGGTAGGCGCCGTCCCCCGCAAGCGGTCGCAGCGCCTCCGCCGCCTGACGCGTCGTCTCGATGCCTCCGACGTGTGCGCGATACAAAGTGGCCGCGGTGGTGAGGATGATGAAGTACATCACCAGATTGGAGAACAGCATGCCGACGCCCACGTCGAGCCGGGCGTCCCGCAACTCGTGAGCCGTCGCGCCCTGGCGCTCGCGCAGGGTGACGAGCCCCTGGGCCTTCTTCTCCTCCACCTCGTGCGAAGCTTGCCAGAAGAAGAGATAGGGCGAGATCGTCGTGCCGAGGATCCCCACGAGCGTCATGAGCCACTCGCGGTCCCAGTGCACGGTGGGCACAACGGTGGCGCGCAGCACCTGCCTCCAGTCGGGCGCCGCGAGGAACGCCGTGACGATGTAGGCGAAGAGAGCCACGGTCAGCCACTTGAGGTATTGCGCGAAAGTCGTGTAGCGACAATAGATGGTCGTCATGAGGATGATCACGCCGATGACGGGTATCACCAGATGCGGGGGGAGCCCGAGGAGCATCTCCACGGCGTCGCCCATTCCGGCCAGGTCGGCGGCGATGTTGAAGGTGTTCGCCACGAGGAGGAGCAGACAGGCGAGCTGGAGGAAGCCATAGCGGTAGCGACCACGCACGGCAGCCATGAGGCCGACGCCGGAGACGAGTCCGATGCGGGCGCAGATGAGCTGGATGGCCGTCATCAGGGGAAAGGTGGCGCCGGCCGTCCACAGCAAGGAGGTCCCCAGGGTCGCGCCGGCCACCGCATACGTCGCGATCCCGCTCGGATCGTCGTCGGAGGCCCCCGTGACCAATCCCGGCCCGAGCACGCGGAAGTACCTGACGAGCGGATTGTGACTATGCTTTCCTGGCTCGCGGGCGCGCCGATGCCGGCCACGAGTCAGGCGCTCGCGGATCTTCTGCAACCGGGCGTGACGTTGAGGGCGACGCGGCATGCGACTCCTCTCGGGTCTCGGGGTGCAGGATAGGGGCCATGCGTGGTCACAGCAAGCGGAGGGCCAAGCGATGACCCTCGCCGAGGCGCTCGCCAGGCTCGCCGCGGTGCCGCCCAAGCTCTTCACCCGGGAGCGGCGCTCCCTCGTCGAGGCCATGCGGGCGGCGGGCGACTCGAAGACCGCGCGCGTGGTGCAGGCCCGTCGCGCTCCCACCATCCCCGTCTGGGTTGCCAACCGGC
>DATGCY010000549.1:0-4088 GCA_035311385.1 Candidatus Methylomirabilota bacterium | reverse complement strand
GGCTTCGGCAACATCGGCGAAGGCATGGCCCTCCAGAAGACGCGCGACAAGCGGCGCGTGCTGTGGCTCGCGCACGAGTCGGCGCCGAAGAACCTCACGGCCGTGGACGTGACGAATCCGAAGAAACCCGCGGTAATCACGCAGACCGATCTGCCGCACGAGCGCATGCGCTCGAACTCTCTCGACCTCGTTGGTGACCTCCTCGTCGTCGCGTACCAGACGCGCGAGCCCGGCATGAAGCCGGCCGGCTTCGAGATGTTCGACGTCTCCCATCCGGCCCGGCCGAGGTCGGTGACGTTCTTCGACTGCTCCGGCCCGATGTCACGCGGCGTTCACCATCTGTGGTGGGTGGACGGCGAGTACCTGCACATGGCCGCCGGCGCCGCCGACTTCAGGCCGCGCAACCAGAAGGACGATCAGTGCTATCGCATCGTCGATGTGAAAAACCCGACGCAGCCTGCGGAGGTCGGACGGTGGTGGTTGCCGGGGACGCAAGAAGGGGACGCGACGCCCGCGCTGCCGCGACATCCGCAGTTCGACACCGGCTACCGCGCGCACAACACCAACGTGTATCCGCAGCGGTTGGACCGCGCGTACGTCGGCTACATCGACGGCGGCGCGTGCGTGCTCGACATCAGCGACAAGGTGCATCCGAAGCTGCTCGGGCGGTGGGACTATCACCCGCCCTTCCCCGGCTTCTGTCACACCGTGCTGCCGCTCTTCTCGAGGAATCTCCTCGTCGTGAGCGACGAGTGCACGAAGACGGCTGGGCAGGACTGGCCAAAAATGATCTGGATCGTCGACGCGCGCCGCGAGGACAAGCTGGTCCCGCTCAGCACATGTCCAGCGCCACCGCTCAAGCAGTTCAAGAACAAGGGCAACGGCCGCTACGGCGCGCACAACCTGCACGAGAATCGGCCGGGCCATTGGTATTCGGAAGACCTCATCCTCGGCACGTTCTTCAACGGGGGCCTGCGCGTGTTCGACGTCAAGAACCCGTTCGAACCGAAAGAGGTTGCGTGGTTCGTCCCGCCCGCGCCGAAGAAGTCGCCGGCGAAGGCGATCCAGATCAACGACGTGCTCGTCGACGAGAAGCGCATCGTCTACACGGTCGATCGCGTGATCGGCGGGCTCTACATCCTCGAGATGAAGGTGTAGCCGGGAGGGGCAGCCCGCCTATAACTTCTACTGTCCAAGCGCACGAGGAGATGTGATCGCCGTGGGGGTCTACGAGAACGGCGAAGTCTGACTGACGTGGTGGGCTTGGGACCTGAACGAATCCGCCGTCTTGCCTCGGAACTCGCCAGGCAACAGATTGTGCTGGACGTGACCAAGGAGTGGGCTTGCTGGCGGGCGGGACGAGGGAAGTTGAATCTTGCCGTCGCGGATGCGGTGCTCATCGCCGAAGCAGTACGGAGTGCCATTGGGCCCCCCGGACTATCGATCGATCGCCCAGACGGCCACCGAGCCATCGCGGTGGAGCAGGACGGCGTCGCCCACTGACTCCAGCGCTGCCTGCTGCGTCGGCCACTCCGGCGAGCGGCCGGGATGCGGCAGGTGGATGACGACCACGATCTCGATACCGGACGCGCGCAGGTTCGCCCGGAAGGCGGCCGGGTCGACGGTGAGCGGTCCCGGTGCCATCGCATCGACGATGGGCCACGTGGCGATCCGGCCGTCGCCGTCAAGCCGGACGGGTCGGAGATGGTGCCGGGCACCAAAGGTGGGATAGACCCACTGGTCGCCGAAGACCGCCACGCGGGCGCCGGCGGGTTGCCGATCGAGTACCGCCGCCGCGCGACCGAATAGGGGCTCCTGATGGAACGCCGCCGCGGTCGCCGTCGCCTTGGTGCCGTGCACGCCGACCACGAGCGCGGCGACGACGAGGGCGCCCACCGCGAACCCCGCGGCTGGGCTCCGCATCCGGTCCCACTGCCCTATCGGGGCGAGTGACCACGCTCGCGCCATGAGCGCGGCGGTAACCGCCAGAGCCACGAGCGCGGCGGGCGCCACCAGCCCGGCAGTGGAGGCCAGGGGGGCGGCGATCGCGATGCCGACGGCACTGATCATTCTCCACGCAGAAGCGCCGGGGCCGGCATCGATCAGGAAGCCGAGTGCCGCCCAACCCAAGATGGGAAGCAGCGCGATGTACCGCATGCTGTCCCAGTGGATGAAGCCTGACCGGAACGTCATAGCATTGCCGGCCGAATAGGGGGCAATCGGCAGGAGCGCCAGGGTGGCGGTCGCCAACGTCAGCGACCCCCACGCGAAATATCGGCGTGATCGCGTCAGGGGCCGGCGATGCAGCGGCAGCCAGGCCGCCAGCCCAATGAGCCCGCCGATGGCGAGGACGGCGTGCAGGCGTGGCCAGTCCAGGTAAACGGCCAGCGTGTCGTCGAGCGCTCGCCGGAGGCCGTACTGCCGAGCGTATTCGAGCAGGGTCGTTTCCGGAAAGGTCGTCCCCTTCCAGCCAAGGAAGGCCGCAGGATAGACGGGATTGCCGGTGTGCACGACGTTGCGCGCATACCAGTAGCCGGCGGTGACCATCCACCCCGCAGTCATGACGAGCCCGATCCCAAGCACGGCGCGCACGCGGCTCCGAACGCGGGGTGACGACCCCGCCGCGCGCAGGGCCAGCATGGCGGCGATGATGAGCGCCTGAGTCGCGGCGCTTACCTTCACGCCGAGGGCCATCCCCGTGAGCAATCCGACGAGTACACAGTCGATCGCGATCTCGCGTCCTCGCTCCCTCTCGCCGCGGGGAACGGCGACCGCCAGCGCCGCGAAGAGCGTGGCCGCCACCGCCAAGTCGGCGTCGGAAAAGCTCGAGGCCATGATCGCGATGCGTGGCGACGTCGCGGCCAGCACGATAGGAACGGCCCACGCAGAACGACGGCATTCGAGCCGTCGGAGCAGCTCGGCGCAGCCGGCCACCACGATGCCGCCGTAGAGCACTCCCGTGAGGCTGACCCAGGCCAGCGCATCGCCGCGCGACTCCGGAAACGGGAGCATGAACCACGTGGCAACGACGCTGGCCGAAAGGGGATACCAGGCCTGCATGGTGAAGGCCTGGGTCGGCGCGACGGCGGCGATGGCGTGATCGCGCAGCCACAGCGCCGGGTAGACCATGTGATACGTGTAGTCGTCCCAAATCCAGAGCCGCGTGGCCTGGAAGAGGTGCGGCCACGCCCACACGACGCCCCCAGCGAGCGCCACCAGCGGCGGAAAGAGCGCCGTGGCGGTGACGTGATCAGGGGCGGACCCAAGTGCCACGCATGCGCGATCGCTCAGGCCTCCGGCCGTATTGGCCCCGCCGTCGCCATCCCGCGCGGTGGCCCAGATCCTCGGCAGCGCTCGACCGCGCCGAGCGCGGTGAGGGAACCAGAGCAGACCAGCAAGGGCAATGGCTAGCAGCGTGCCGACACCGCCGATGCCGAGATAGCCCTCCAATCCAGCTAGCAGGACTGCCGAGTGCACCACGATGAGATAGCCGCCGAGCGTGCCGAGCACGAGCGGACCCGCTCCTCCGCCGAGGCGCGCGATGCGGGCGGCGATGACTGCCACCGCCACGGCCGCGGCGTTGAGGGCGATCAGCGATAGCGTTGGTGGCTCCTCATGCGCTGGCACCATACACCATCGCGCGTTTGGAGTACCGTGCGCTCACCTCGGTCCGTCTCGCCGCGCGGAGGTCACGAAGGGAGGAGCATGCCGGCCCGCCGTGCACAGGCATACGTCGAATCGGTGACAAGCTACGGCGCCAACCAGTGCCTGGTGATATAGAGGCGCCCTTATCGGTCCCGCGTTGGCGTTGAATGTCGAAGATTCTGACAGGCGACAACAGGCTGGGTAACAAATGCTTCGACTCCTCCCGGAAGAATTTGCCAGAAGCGAAGGGCTGGTGAGTCACCGGGAAAGAAGTAGGGGGGAAGGACTCTCTTCCGTCATCTGCTCTTGGATTTTCCATCTAGACTGCTCTCTATTTCGGGTGTAAGCCTGCTCGCAGATGATCATCGGATGCGCACTGTCGCAGATGACGAGTCGTGATGATGCGCGCGAAAGCGATCTCAGTGGTGGTCTGCGTACTCATC
>DATGCY010000548.1:0-2919 GCA_035311385.1 Candidatus Methylomirabilota bacterium | reverse complement strand
CCCGTGAAGAACATGGAGAGCTCGCGGGCCAGCTCCTTGTCGATCTTCTTCCAGTCCTCGAAACCGACCCCCTCCTTGAGGGTGTGGAAGAGCAGCCGCGCCGTCTGCTTCGTCTTTTCCTTGAGCGCCTCGTCCATGCGGCCTCCTGCACCGATTCGGGGATGCGAGCCGGTGGGGAACTCCTTTAGGGTTGACTTGTCACGCCCGGGACCACTAGCGTAGGGAGGAACGGACCTACGCGGCGTCGTCATATTCACCCAAGACCCTGCGCCCCTCAAGGAGATTCTCATGGCCAACATCGAGCGGTACTGCGCCCCCGGCGTCTTCGATCCGCCCACCTACTCCCAGGGCATCAAGGTCACGGGCGCCCAGACCATTCTCTTCCTGGCCGGGCAAGTCGCCTACGACGACAAGGGACAGCCGGCGCACCGGGGCGACTTCGTGGCCCAGGCGCGCGCGGTGTTCCGAGCCGTCAAGGCGCAGGTGGAGGCAGGGGGAGGAACCATGGCCTCCATCGTGAAGGTCAATACCTACCTCACGGACATCCGTCACCGCGCAGACCTCGTTCCTGTCCGCGAGGAGTTCTTCGGCAAGAAGGGTCCCGCCTCCACCCTGGTCGCGGTGGCCGCGCTGGCGCAGCCCGACTGGCTCATCGAAGTCGAAGCGATCGCCGTGGTGTGAGGAGCACGACCTCGTGAGCGGCATCAATCCGTACATCTTCCGCGCCTACGACGTGCGCGGCAAGGTCGGGACCGACATCACGCCAGACGTCTTCGCCCAGGTCGGGCGCGCCTACGGCACCCTTGTCTGCCGTCGAGGCGGAAAGACGGTCGCCCTCGGCATGGACAACCGCGTCTCGTCGGGGCCGCTCAAGGAGGCCTTCGCAGAAGGGGTGCTTTCCACGGGGGTGGATGTGGTCGACATCGGCGTCAACCACACGCCGCTCCTCTACTTCGCGGCCGCCCACTGGAAGCTCGACGGCGGCGCCACCGTGACGGGCAGCCACAATCCGGTGTCAGACAACGGCGTGAAGATGGTGCACGCGGGCGCGGCGCCGCTGACCGAGGACGAGATCCAGGGGCTTCTCGCCTCCGTCACTACGGGCGACTTCGAGCGGGGGCGCGGGACTCGCACCGCGCGGAGTCCCCGCCAGGAGTATTTCGACGCCATCGCCGCGCGTGTCCGCCTCGCCCGCCCGCTCACCGTGGTGGTGGACGCGGGCAACGGCATCGCGGGCAGCTTCGCGCCCGAGCTGCTGCGGCGGCTGGGTGCCTCGGTGATCGAGCTCTACTGCGAGTCCGACGGCACCTTCCCCAACCATCTCCCGGATCCGGAGATGGAGGAGAACACCCGCGACCTCGTGGCCAAGGTGATGGAGACGCGCGCCGACATCGGCCTCGCCTACGATGGCGACGCCGATCGCGTGGGCGTGGTGGACGAGCGCGGCCGCCGCCACGAGGCGGACCTCATCTTGGCCCTCCTCGCCCGCGACCTCCTCACGCGGCACCCGGGAGCCTCCGTGGTTTTCGACGTGAAGTGCTCCCAGGCCCTGGTGGACGACGTGCGCGCTCACGGCGGCCAGCCTGTCATGTGGAAGACCGGCCACTCGCATCTCAAGCGCAAGATGCGCGAGGATAGGATCCTCCTCGGCGGTGAGGTGTCCGGGCACATGTTCTTCGGCGAGAACTGGTACGGGGTGGACGACGGCATCCTCGCCTCGTGCAAGTTCCTCGAGCTGATGGCGCGGGATCCCCGGCCCGTTTCCGCGCACTTCGACGGCCTGCCTCACTTCCACTCCACGCCCGAGCTCAAAGCGCCCTGCCCCGACGACAAAAAATTCGCGGTGATCGCCGAGCTCTCCGGGGAGTTCAAGCGGCGCTACGAGACCATCGACATCGACGGCGCCCGCATCCTCTTCCCCGACGGCTGGGGCCTCGTGCGCGCCTCCAATACCAATCCCTACCTCACCTTGCGCTTCGAGGGGCGAACCGCCGCGGCCGTCGAGCGCATGAAGGACGAGGTCTTCGGAGCGCTCCGCCGCTACCCCTTCATCGACCTCCCCGCCTAGGACCCTTGGAGGCGGGCATCGCTCCCTCCCGAGGATTCGGTTGCGCGGGCAAGGCCCACGCTCAGAGCGGCAAGCGGTTGGTCAAGCGCGTCATGCGCGCATTCTCGAAAGGCTCCTAGCGCGGACCGTTATCGGGGGCCGCGCGTGCGACCGGGGCGGGTGGCGGCGGGGGCGGGGGTGCGCTCCGGCGGAGTGGGACCCCCGAAGCCTGTGCGCCGCCCGCAGGGCGGCGATTCAGGCGAGTGGGTGACGCAGCTGGAGCGCACCCCCGCCCCCGCCGACAAGCCCCGCCCCGCCTCGCGCTCCGCAGGTTCGCGGATCGTGAACGTTACGGCTTTTCCAGCGGATTGCGCCGAACGGTCGGTACGGCGATCTTGATGAAGGCGTGCTTCTCCGCGGCATGACACGCTGTGCACCCCGCCCGCAGCGCATCGATCCGCTGCTTGAAGAGCGCGGGATCTTTCTTCTTGATCGCCTCCCCCATCTGCGGCAGCGTCGTCTTGAGAAGGAAGTTCTCCGCGCTCGCGCGATACTGGGGCCGCCGCTCCAGCCCCAGCTCCAACGCCTTGCGCAGCTCCTCCTGCATGTGGGCCGCGTAGTCCCAGTTCCCGTCCACCCCGCCCCAGTACATCTCGGTATAGCGATAGGCGACCTCGGCCATCGTCGTCTCGAAGCCGCGCAGCTGCCGCTGGATCGCCTCCGTGCGCGCCTCCTGCGAAAGCTTGACGAGCCATCCGCCCGCCGCGGGCGGCTCTGCTCCGTGCTGGTGTTGATGGGTCTGGGCGGTGGCCACCGTCCAGGCGGCCACCGCGCCCGTGACGAGCAGGGCCAGGGCGGCGAGGGCGACCACG
>DATGCY010000547.1:0-3352 GCA_035311385.1 Candidatus Methylomirabilota bacterium | reverse complement strand
TTCTGCCAGTCCTACCGCCCGGGGGCGCTCGCTCGCCTAGGCCTAGGGCCCGAGGAGGTCGCGCGCCGCCGACCCGGCATCGTGTATGTCACGCTCTCCGCCTTTGGGCACGCGGGGCCGTGGCGCGAGCGACGAGGCTTCGAGACGATCATCCAGTCCGTGAGTGGGATGGCCCAGGAGCAGGGGATGGCGGCGGAAGCCAACGCACCGCAGCATCTGCCCGCTCAGGTGGTGGACCACGGTACGGGCTATCTCGCGTCCTTCGGAGCGCAGATGGCCCTCGCCCGTCGCGCGCGGGAGGGGGGAAGCTATCTTGTGCGCGTCTCGCTCGCTCAGACGGGACGCTGGGTCGATGCCCTCGGGCGAGCCGCGGACGGCCGGAGCACCCACGATCTCTCCCTCGACGACGTACAGGACCTGATCGCGGACATGGCCTCACCCTTCGGTCCGCTCCGCCATGTGGTCCCCGCGGCGCGCTTCTCCGAGACGCCCGCCTTCTGGTCGCGGCCGCCCGTGCCCTTGGGTACTCACGCCCCTGCCTGGGCCGCCTGAGCCATGGCCGCGAAGCAGATGCCGGAGGACTGGGGGCTCGAGGGCAAGGTCGCCATCGTGACGGGCGGCGGAGCTGCAGGCACGGGCATCGGCAACGGCCGCGCCGCCGCCATCCTGCTCGCGCGAGCGGGGACGAAGGTCATCGTGGTGGACAAGGCCATCGATCTCGCGGAGCAGACGGTGAGCATGGTCGAGGACGAAGGGGGCGAGGCGGTCGCTCTGGGCGCCGACCTCACGCGCGACGAGGACTGCGCGGGCATGGTCCGCTACGCCCTCGATCGCTACGGACGCCTCGACTTTCTCGACAACAACGTGGGCATCGGCAGCCGCGGCTCCGTGGTGGACGAGTCGCTGGAGAACTGGCGGCGGGTGATGCAGGTCAACGTGGAGACGATGTTCCTCGCCTCCAAGCACGCCATCCCCGCCATGGTCCGCGGGGGCGGCGGCGCCATCGTCAACGTCTCCTCGATCTCCGCCCTCCGCCCGCGCGGCCTCACCACGTATTCCGCCTCCAAGGGCGCGGTGATCGCCCTCACGCGCGCCATGGCCGTGGATCACGGGCGCGAGGGCGTGCGGGTGAACTGTGTCGCCCCCGGGCCCGTGTACACACCCATGGTCTATCAGCGCGGCATGACTCCCGAGGTGCGCGACCGTCGTCGGCTGGCCTCGGTGCTCCAGCGCGAGGGCACGGGCTGGGACATCGGCCTCGCCGTTCGCTTCCTCCTCTCCGACCACGCGCGCTACATCACGGGGCACACCCTCGTGGTGGACGGCGGCGCAACCCTCAAGGGTCCCGAGCGCGCGAGCGAGTAGCTGCGCCTGTCAGGCGGCGGACGGACTCGGCGCGAGACCGAGCCAGCCGGGGGCGTAGCGCACGAGGGCCGCGTTGACGAGGATGCTGATGAGCGCCGCGGCCAGGGTGGCACTGTACACGTCGTCGCCGATGTGGCCCGCCGAGCGCGCTGCCTGGACGAGGATGAATGAGAACTCCCCGATCTGGGTCAGCCCCACCGCTACCAGCAGCGCCGTCCGCATCGGATAGCGGAACAGCCGGACCACCAGCGCCCAGATCACGAGCTTACCCACCACGACGAGGGCGAGCATGACCCCGAGGAGCGGCAGGTTGCTGATGACCGAGCGCGGGTCGATGAGGGTGCCGATGGTGACGAAGAAGAGGGCGACGAAGGCATCGCGCAGGGGCAGGAGCCGCGGCATGGCGGCGTGCGCGTGTTCGGAGCTCGACACGAGGAGCCCGGCGAGGAAGGCGCCCAGGGCGAGGGAGAGACCCACGGCCTGGGTCAGAGCGGCCGTGCCGAGTCCGATGGCCAGGGCCACGAGGAGGAGCATTTCGTCGTTCCGCATGCGCACCACCAGCGACGTGATGCGCGGTACGACCTTCGCGGCGAGGAAGGCGAAAGGCACGAGGATGAGGGCGGCCTTGCCGAAGGCGAGGGCGACGTCGACCAGGCGATCGGGGCCGAGCTCGCCGAAGACAGGGATGAGGATCGTGAGGACGACCACCGCGAGGTCCTCGACGAGGGTGAGGCCGATCATCACGCGGCCGTGCTGCGACTGCAGCTCGCCCCGGTCGGCGAGGAGGCGGGCCAAGACCATAGTACTGGCTACGGAGATGACCATGCCCACCATCGCGCCGGAGACCAGCGGCCAGCCGAGGAGGACTCCCACCAGCATGCCAAGGCCGATCGAGAGGAGGATGCCCAGCGGAGCGCCGAGGAGGGCGACCCACTTCACCTCGAGGAGCGCGCTCGGCGAGAACTCCATGCCCACGGAGTACATGAGGAGGATCACGCCTACTTCGGCGATGATCTCGAAGGTGTGGGTGTCCGACACCGCCGGGCCGGGCGTGAATGGGCTGATGAGGATCCCGCCCAGCACGTAGCCGAGGATGAGGGGCTGCCGTGTTGCCCAGGCGACGGCTCCGCCCAGGACGGCGGCCAGGAGGACATAGGCGACATCGCGGAAGATGAGGGCCTCGCCGGCCATGAGGCTCGTATTATCGCCCGAACCGTGCGGGTCCGACCGCTCTGTGCGTCTCGGACATTTCTGCTACCATGCCCGCCATGACAGACAACAAGATCCGCGTAGGCTTCATCGGAGCAGGGGCGAACAGCCGGAAGTTCCACGTGCCCAACCTCAAGGCGCAGCCCGGCGTCGAGCTGGTCGCCGTGGCCAACCGCTCCAAGGAGTCGGGCGAGCGCGTGGCCAAGGAATTCGGCATCGGTCGTGTGGCCGGCGACTGGCGGGAGATCATCGCGGCCAAGGACATCGACGCCGTGTGCATCGGCACGTGGCCGTACACCCACTGCGAGATGACCCTGGCCGCCCTCGACGCGGGCAAGCACGTGCTCTGCGAGGCGCGCATGGCTATGAACGCCGCAGAGGGGCGGCGGATGCTCGAGGCCTCGCGCCGCAAGCCTCAGCTCGTGGCGCAGATCGTGCCGGCGCCCCACACCCTCGAGGTCGATCCCACCGTGAAAGCCAAGCTCGCCGAGGGCTACGCAGGTGAGGTGCTCTCCGTGGAGCTCCAGGGGAGCCAGGGGAGCTTCGTCAGCCCCGACGCCCCACTTCACTGGCGACACGACATCTCGCTGAGCGGCCACAACATCCTCAACATGGGGATCTGGTACGAGGCGATGATGCGCTGGGTCGGCCCCGCGCGACGGGTCATGACCATGACCAAGGTCGCCGTGCCGCGCCGAAAGGACGAGAAGGGGGCCTGGCACGAGGTCAAGGTGCCCGAACACGTGGACATCTTGGCCACCTTAGCGAGCGGGGCGGT
>DATGCY010000546.1:0-7624 GCA_035311385.1 Candidatus Methylomirabilota bacterium | reverse complement strand
GATGCGCGCGGCCAGCGTCTCCCCACGCGTCTTGATGCCCACGAGGGCCAGATCGGCGCCCCCCGCCTGCTCCACGATCTCGTGGCCGATGCGGGTCAGCGCGCGGTCGAGGCCCGCCTGGTCCAGCACCTCCGCCTTCTCCCGAAACGTCACGCCGCCCCCTCTCTCTCTCTCCTTTGGAGAGAGGGCAGGGTGAGGGGTCTGCTGACGATCGCCGGGGTGAGGGGGAAGCCGCCAGTCGGCGCACAAAAAAAATGCCCAGCGCCTGGCTGGGCTTCATGCTGCCTTAACTCCGTGTGTCTCATCGCTGCTCCTTGCGAGCCTCTCAGGGTCCGCTTAAAGGAGTGAACCTAGGTACACGCGCACTCTACCTGTGCCGCGCGGACCTGTCAAGGGCAGATGCTACGCGAATGCTCCACGGCGGGCTCGTGGAGTCATTCACGGTCAGCAATCGAGCTGAACGTTGTCGGGTCTGCGGAAGAATCCGTGCACGCGTCGGCTCACGTGCGGACCTCATGCCTTGACGGTGATGGCTCCCGTCTCGGCCAGCCGCCGGATGTCATCGTCGGGGTAGCCGAGCTCGCGCAGCACCTCGGCAGTATGCTCGCCGAGCGCCGGCGCGGGGCGGCGAATCGGAGCCGGCGCACCGGACAGGAGCGTCGGGAAGCGTAGCGCGTGCACCGTCCCGTGGCCCGGCTGCTCCATGGGGACGACCAGGCCCAGGTGCTGCACCTGCGGGTCATCGAAGACCTCGTGGAACTCGTAGACAGGGCCCGCGGCAATCTGCGCCTTCTCGAAGCGCTCCACCCAGGTGGCGGTGGGCTCCTTGGCCAAGCGCGCCTCCACGTACGCGACGAACTCGTCGTAACGCGAGATCCGCTCCGCATTGGTGGCGAAGCGGGGTTCAATGGCGAGCTCGGGTTCCCCGAGAGCGACGCAGAAACGCTTCCATTGGTCCTCGTTCATGAGGACGATGTTCAAATAGCCGTCTTGTGTCTTGTAGGCGCCGCCCGGCGCGATGGCGGAGTTCCGGTTCCCTTCCCGCTTCGGCCGGTTGCGCGTGTCGAAGTAGATCGCCGTCGGGTCGGGCAGCAGGGAGAGGCTGGAGGCGAGCAGGCTCACGTCGAGGTGCTGGCCGCGCCCGGTTCGGAAGCGCTGCACGAGGGCCGCGCACACGCTGCCGAAGGCTGTGATGGCGGCGGCCAGATCCGAGGTGGAGCCGGCCACGCGCGTGGGCGGATCTCCCGGATGGCCCGTGAGCGCCATGAGCCCGCTCATCCCCTGGGCGATGGTGTTGTAGCCGGGACGTTTTGCGTGTGGTCCCGTCTGGCCGAAGCCCGTGATGGAGACGTAGACCACGGAGGGATTGACGGCGCCCACTGCCTCGTAGCCCAGGCCGAGCCTGGCCGCCACGCCGGGCAGGAAGTTCTCCACCACTACGTCGGCCCGTCTGGCCAGCTCGAAGGCGATCTTCGCGCCTTCGGGATGCTGGAGATCGAGGGCAATGCCGCGCTTGTTGCGATTGATGGCCGCGAAAGAGGCGCTCATCCCGTTCTTGCCTCGCAGGACCCTGAGGTCGTCTCCGAGCGGAGGCCGTTCTACCTTGACCACGTCGGCGCCGAGGTCGGCGAGGAAGGCGGCACAGTAGGGTCCCGCGATGACGCGAGAGAGATCGAGGACGCGGACGCCTTCGAGCATGCTCATGCGGGAGCCGTGCTTCTGGCTGCCTCGCTTCTGATGAAAGGGCGCGTCGCGATGCGGCCGTCAGGGAGCTGGAGAGCGTGCATGTCGGACCATGAGTTTTGCACGATCACGCGCCCGTCCGCCACAGCTCCGTGCAGGACCGGTGGTGCTCGATGGACAGCCGGCCTGCCTTGATCACGAGACGACGCGGGGCCATGGCGGTGACGACCTCGGAAGGCCGCTCGGTCTCCCAGAGGACGAGATCGGCGCGCGCGCCCACGTGGAGCCCGTAGTCCGGCAGGCGGAGCAGCCGCGCGGGATGCTCCGTGAGCATGGCGAAGACGTTGGCCACGTCGCGCTCGGTGCCCATGTGACCGGCGGCGGTGACGAGATAGCCCATGAGGGCGAGATCGCCCGTGCCCATGGGGGTGAAGGCATTCAAGACGTTGTTCGTCGCCGCGGCTACCGTGACGCCCGCGGCGAGCAGACGCCGGGCGGGAGCGAGGCCGCGCCGGGGATTTCGCACGTCCTTCCGGCCCATCAGGTAGAGATCGGTAGCGGGCAGGACGATCACGCCCACACCCGCGTCCTTGAGCACGGCGGCGGTGCGCTCGAAGTGATCGGGATCGAGGGCGGCCAGCTCGCTCGCATGCCCTACCGCCACGCGTCCCTGCCAGCCGAAGCGCACGGCCTGCTCGGCCACGTAGAGAACGTGGAGGCGGTCGGGCTCGTCGAAGAAGTCGATGTGGAAGTCCACGTCCACGTCGAACTCCCGCGCGAGCCGGAAGACGATGTCGATGTGGGCATGGGCATCGGTGTCGTTGTAGGGACAGCCTCCGACGAGGTCCGCGCCCGCCTCGAGAGCGCGAGCGAGGAGCGCTTCCGTGCCCGGGGCCTGGAGAATCCCCTCCTGGGCGAAGGCACAGAGCTGGAGGTCGATGGCGGGCGCATACTCGCGCTTGAGCGCACCCAGAGCCTCCAGCCCCTTGAGCTCCACGATGGGATCGACTTCCACGTGGCTCCGCATGGCGGTGGTCCCGGCTTGGGTGGCGGCGTCCAGCACGCGACGGGCCCTCGCCCGGATGTCGTCCACGGTGAAGTTGCGCTTGGCCGCCGCCGAGACGCGAATGGCCTCGTCGACCGTGCCCTCGATCGAGGGCGCGCGCTCCGCGATGAGCGCCTTGTCGAGATGGATGTGTGAGTCGACCAGCCCCGGAGTGAGGACACGGCCGCCGCCCTCGACTATCCGGCGCGCGGGCCGCTCCCCGAGCGCCCCGATCTCGGCTATCCTGCCTGCCCTCGTGCCCAAGTCCGTCAGCCGTCCATCGGGCAGGCGACAGCTTCGCAGCAGTAGCTCGAAGGGCTCGGCCATCTACGCGATCGGGACGGGTGCCGGGTGGCTCGCGAGGGCCCGGCAGGCGGAACGGAGCCCGTTCAGCGTGTCGGCGCCGGATGTGGCTCCCATGGCGAGGAGCCGCCGCGCGGCCGCCGTCGCGTGAGCTGCTGACGGCGCGGTGAGGACGGCGAGCACGGGCTCGGCGAAGCGTCCCGCCAGGGCCTCGAGGAGGAAGTCGCGCGCCACGTCCGTGGTGCGACACTTCGCGGCCTCGGCGATCGCGAGTGCGGCTCCTGAGTCGAGCCAACCCGGGGCGAGGCGATGAATCGCGGCGAGCGCTCCCACCACGCAGTCGTCTCCCGCGGGTGTCAGCCCTTCTCCGAGGCCGATCAGGCGCGTGGCGGCCGTGACGAAGGCGCCGGCGTCGCGCTCGGCGAAGCTGGCCGTGAGCGCACGACGGGCGCGGAGACCACGGCCCGTGCGGAGCGTCAGCGCACCATGCGCTGCCGGCAGCGCAACCGCACGGAAGGCCAGCCGGCCCGCCCGCGCGTCCAGTGGCACGCTCTCGGCGTCCGTCCAGTCGAGATCGTAGCGGTGGACGATCGTGCCCGGCGCCAGGGCCGCGGCCGACGGCAGAGACGCCAGGGCCACCGCGAAGGGCGCGGCGAGCGGTCCTGGCCCTTGAAGCGTCAGGAGATGCCCATCGTGCCAGTGGAGATTGACGGCGCGCTCGAACACCGAGTGCACGCGCCCGGCCTCCTCCGGAGCGCGCGCCAGACGCTCGAGCGAGCGGCTGCCAAGGCGCGTGACGCACAGGTTAGCGGCAAAGGAGGGAGCCGGCATGGCGAGGGGCATTCTAGTAGCGCGAGAGGACGCCATCAAGACGGCGGTGCGCCCGAGCGCCGGCCGAGATAGGCCTCGATCACCGCGGGATCGCGGCGGACGGCTTCCGCGGAGCCCTCGAGGGTGATGCGTCCACGCTCGAGGACGAAGGCGCGATCGGCGAGGGCGAGGGCCTGCGCGGCCATCTGCTCGACGAGGAGAATGGTCACCCCCTGCTCGCGCAGCCGCTGGATGGCCACGAAGATTTCCCGCACCAGCATGGGTGCCAGGCCGAGCGACGGCTCGTCGAGCAGCATGAGGCGGGGCCGCGCCATCAGGCCGCGCGCTACCGCCAGCATCTGCTGCTGGCCGCCGGAGAGGGAGGCCGCGGGTAGCTCGAGCTTTTCGACGAGGGCCGGGAAGAGGGCGAGGGCCGCGTCCAGGTCCGAGCGCAGCGTGCCGGCATCGCGGCCGCTCGCGCGGGCGAGGGCCCCCAGCCTGAGGTTGTCCCGCACGCTCTGATCGCCGAACACGCCGCGGCCCTCCGGCACGAGGGCGATGCCGTGGCGCGCCACCCACCACGAGGGGCGGCCCGTGATGTCGAGGCCGTCCGTGCTGATGCGTCCCGCCGTGGGACGGAGCACGCCGGCGATGGTCTTGAGGAGCGTCGTCTTCCCCGCGCCATTGCCTCCGATCACCGACACGATCTCGCCCGGGCGCACCTCCAGCGCGACATCGTGGAGCACGGCCACCGCTCCGTAGGAGACACGGAGGCCCGACACGGTGAGCGCGCTCATGCCGTGACGCCGAGGTATGCCTCGATCACGGCGGGATCGCGACGCACGCCCTCCGGCGCACCGTCGGCAATGACCCGGCCGTAATCGAGCACGGTGATGCGGTCCGATACCGCCATGACGAGATCCATGTGGTGCTCGACGAGGACGACGGCAGGGCCGCCCCGGGCCCGCAGCTCGACGAGCTGTTCGTCGAGAGCGGCGATCTCGGCGGGCGATAGCCCCGCGGCGGGCTCGTCCAGCATGAGGAGCAGCGGATCCGTGGCGAGGGCGCGGGCGATCTCGAGCTTGCGCCTCAGGCCGGCGGCAAGAGCATCCGCAGGCTCGTCGCCGTGACTGCCCAGTGCGACGCTCTCGAGCAGCGTACGGGCCCGCGACTGCAGGGCGATCTCACGTGATCTCGAGGCGGGAGCGCCCAAGAGGGCCATGAGCAAGGAGCCGAGCCGACGTCCCGCCACCCCCACCGCCACGTTGTCTCGGACGGAGAGGCCGGAGAAGACCTGGGCGGTCTGGAAGGTGCGCGCAATGCCGAGCCGCGCGATTGCGTAGGGCCTGAGCCCCACGATCGAGACGCCGTTCAGCTCGATGGTTTCCGCCCGCGGCGCGTAGAAGCCTGAAAGCACGTTGAGCAGCGAGGTTTTGCCAGCGCCGTTCGGGCCGATGACCGCGTGGATGCTCGAGCGTCGCACCTCGAGGTTCACGTCGGCCAGCGCGGCGACGCCGCCGAAGGTGAGGGTCAGGCCGTGCGCGATGAGCAGCCCTCGCTCGAATTGCCCCCCACCCTTCCCTCTTCCTTGAGGGGCGAAGGTTCGAACCCCTCTCTCCCCGCCGGGGAGAGGGCTGGGGTGCGGGTCGGCGCGAACTTTCCGTCCCCCCGACAGCGTGCCCACGATGCCTTCGGGCAGCCAGTAGATCGAGAGCAGGAGCAGCGAGCCGTAGAGGATGAGCCGGTAGTCGAGGAGCCTCGTCAGGAGCTCGGGCAGGATGGTCAGTGCGATGCTGCCCGCCACCGGTCCCGCGATCCGCCCGAGCCCGCCGAAGAGGAGGGCGAGGAGGAAGAGGATCGAGGTGTGCAGCGTGAAGCTGTCCGGTGAGATGTAGCCGTTGAGGAACGTGAAGAGGGCTCCCGCTACTCCTGCGAAGGCCGCGGAGACGGTGAAGGCGGCGATCCGCACGTAATACGCGGAGAGGCCCAGGGACTCCGCGGCGACGTCGCTGCTCTTCACGGCAAGGCACGCTCGTCCCCACGCGGAGCGCCGGAGATTCGCAGTGAGCCAGAGGGCAAGGGCGGCTACCACCATCACCGTCCAGTAGTGGGTGCAAAGGGCGGGCTTGGGAATGTTGAAGATGCCGCCGGGTCCGCCCGTGACGGAGCCCCACTCGATGAGCACGCCTTCCACGATGAGCCCGAAGGCGATCGTGACCATGGCGAGATAGGGGCCGGAGACGCGAAGGGCCGCCGCGGCCACCGCCGCTCCCACCACGGAGGTGACCGCGAGAGCGGCCGCGATGGCCACCCACTCCGGCAGCCCCGCGCGTGCGGCGCAGAGCGCCGCCGTGTAGGCGCCGAAGGCGTAGAGTCCCGCGTGGCCAAGGGAGGTCTGCCCCGTGAAACCCACCAGCACGTTGAGTCCCGCTGTCACGATGGTGAGGAGACCCACCGAGATCACGACGTAGAGGTAGTAGGTGTTCGAGGTGAGGAGGGGGACGACAGCCGCTGCCGCCGCGAGGGCGATCCAGCCCAGCCGTTCCCTCACACACGCCTCGACGGCTTCTCGCCGAGCAGCCCCCAAGGCCGCACCACGAGCACGAGAATGACCAGACCGAAACCTACGATCTCGCGCGCCCGTGTGGAGACGTAACCCGCGGTGAAAGACTCCACGAGGCCGTAGCCGAGCCCGGCGACCACGATGCCCGGCGCCGAGGTGAGCCCGCCGATGATGGCCACCGCGAAGGCCTTGAGGCCGATGATGGTCCCCATCTGGGGTGCCACGTTCAGGAGCGGCGCGAGGAGGACCCCGGCCACCCCCGCGAGAAGCGCGGAGAGCGCGTAAGAGGCCATGACCGCGCGGGGGATGTTGATCCCCATGAGCCCCGCCGCCTCGGGATTCCAGGCCACCGCCTTGAGCTGCTTTCCGTAGGCCGTGCGGTGATAGAAGAGTTGCACGAGGCCCATGAGGAGGAGGCCCACGAGCGGCACGAGGAGCTCCTGGGGATAGAAGCCCACGGAGCCGACCATGATCGGCTTCTTCATCAGGAGCGAGGGGAAGGCGCGCGCGTCCTTGCCAAAGGTGAGCTGGGCCACGTTCTCCGCGATGATGCCGACGGCGATGGTGGCGAGGAGCCAGGCGGGTGAGGCGCGCAGGAAGAACGGCCGGACGGCGATGCGCTCCACGAGGGCGCCGAAAACGGCGAGAGCTGTGAGGGAGACGGCCAGGGCCACGGGAAAGGGCCAGCCCAGTCCCACGAAGACGGCGTAGGCGACCACCGCGCCTACCATCACCGCGTGGCCCTGGGAGAAGTTCATGGTGCGGCTGGTCGCCCAGGTGATGTGATAGCCGAGGGCGACCAGCCCGTACATGCTGCCCAGGGCCAGGCCGGTGACGAGGAGCTGGACGTAGATGGGCGCGAGCCCTTACTTCATGCTGATCGGAACGATCTTGCCACCCTTCCAGACCACCATCACGTAGTCATCGTCCGTGAGGGCGTCGTGCTGCTCCGCCGTGAAGGGGCGCTTGTAGGTCTTGATCAGTCCCTTGTACTCGCCCTTGAGGTTCTCGAGGGCGTCGCGGACTTTGGGTCCCTCGGTGCTCCCCGCTTGGTCGATGGCCATGGCCACGAGGTGCAGGCCGTCGTAGGCGTTGGCGGTGCCCACGGGCGCAATGACGTCGCCCGGCTCCTTCACCCCATACTTCTCGCGGAGCATCTTGAGCACGTACTGGCCGCGCTCATTCTGCTTGCCGAAGAAGGTGTAGGTCTGGAGGAACGT
>DATGCY010000545.1:0-2470 GCA_035311385.1 Candidatus Methylomirabilota bacterium | reverse complement strand
GTTGCCGCCGCCGGGAATGACCCAAGTCTGGAACTTCTCCGTCTTGGGGTCGAAACGCACGACAGTGTTCGGCGTGGTTCCCGACTCGCTGTACCAGATGACGTCGTTGATGGCGGAAATCCCATACGGCTCAGATTTCGGACCACTCGGCGACGGCCACTCGCTCGCGCGGCCCGTTTTCGGATCGAGTCGGCCCAGGTACCCGCGTGAGAAATCCGCGTACCACACGATGTCATCGCTGGTGATCGTGATGCGACGCGGACGAGACGCTGGGTCCGGCAGTGGGTACTCATGGATCTCGAGGGTCTTCGGATCGACGCTTCCGACCTTGTTGGTCCCGAACGCGACATAGAACACGACGCCCTTCGAGGTGACGGCCATGCCGTAGGGCCGCGATTTCGGCGTCGGGGGTGTGAGGAGCTTGATCTCACCCGTCTTGGGATCGAGGCGCCCCACCCGGTTGGCGTTCTGGACGGTGAACCAGAGGATTCCGCTCTGATCGAAGATCAGGGTGTGCGGATCCTTGGCGTCTGGATCCGGCATCGTGTACTCGGTGACGGCTCCCGTCCTCGGGTCGAGCTTGCCGATCAATGCTCCCGTGTTGCCCGTGTACCAAATGGCCCCGCCCTTGTCCTCGACGAGACCGTGAGGCCCCGAATGAGGCGTCTTGAGTGGGTACTCCTTAAACCGACCAGTACGCGGATCAAGTCGACCGAGCACATTGGCCATCTGGCCCGTATACCAAAGTGATCCATCCCTCGCGGCGAGCGGGTCATGCGGCCGCGATCCCGGCGTAGGTACCGACCACTCCGCGAATGAGACCTTAACGGGGCCGGAGATGACCACGCCGGCAGGCTTGCCCTTTTCCGGGAAGTTCGTGGTCAGGTACTCAGTGATGGTGGTGACTTGGTCCGCGGGCAGGCTCACGCCAAAATTGCTCATCATCCGCAAGACGGTGGCCCAGCCTTTGGGCGTGTATCCGGCTCCGACACGCGCCTGGAAAGGGTGACAACTATTGCAGTGGGCAGCAACCAGTTCTTTGCCTTTGCCCTCGGGCAACTCCTGGGCCGAGACAGAGGGCGCGCCACACAAGAGGGTGAGGACGAGTAAGAGCAGGCCCAATCGGTTGTGCATGGTTGAGGCTCAGGCGAGCGCCGGGCGCTCTGCCGTCTCGTTGGCCTTCAGGATGTAGTCGTCGACGTCACTCAGGAAGGTTGCGTTGAAGCGATTCGTGATGTGAGCGAGGCGCACGTTGAAAACCTCACCGGGGCCGCCCTCCACCCGTTTCAGAAGGGTCGTCGGATCGTCTTCCGACACCATCGGAATTCGAGCCATACGCACCTTCCGCGGGCGTGCCGGCACCCTCCGGCGACTTTCGGGGACCCGCAGCCCACGGACCATGCTCACGATGCTAGCGCTCGTACTCGCCAGGCGCAAGGCGCGTTCTGGTCGTATCAGAGCGGGCGTCGTTGCATTTCGGGCGAAACGGCCTATCCGATCGACGTATCTTCTTCGTGGCGGCCTGGACCCAGTTGCAGACGGGTGTCTAGACTCCCGCCGTGATGCTCCGGAGTGTCGCTTTGACTGCTCTCCGAGGGAGGCGCGTGTGAAGGCATTCAAGGACCAGGTCGCGGTGGTGACAGGGGCGGCGAGTGGGATCGGGCTCGCGTTGGCCGAGCGCTTCGCCGCCGAGGGGATGAAAATCGTCATGGCCGACATCGAGGTGGCAGCGCTCGCATCGGCCGAGACAACGGTGCGCCGGCAGGCGTCCGCCGTGCTCGCGGTGAAGGTCGATGTCGCCCGTCCCGAGGACGTGGAGCGGCTCGCTCGCGAGACCTATGCGACGTTCGGCGCCGCCCACGTCCTGTGTAACAACGCGGGGGTCGCCGTGATTGGAGCGGCGCATGAGCATTCGCTCGCGGACTGGCAGTGGGTCATCAACGTCAACCTCTGGGGGGTGATCCATGGCGTGCGTGCTTTCCTGCCGCGCATGCTCGCGGGCGGTGACGAGGGCCACATCGTCAATACCGCGTCGATGGCGGGGCTCACCACCGCTCCGTTCATGTCCGTATACGATGTGACCAAGCACGGGGTGGTAGCACTCTCCGAGTGCATGTACAAGGAGCTGCGCTTGATGAGCGCGCCGATCGGCGTCTCGGTGGTCTGTCCCGGCCTCGTCGACACCGCCATCATGCGCTCGTCGCGCAATCGCCCCGCCGATCTCTCCGAGGAAGGCAAGGCGGGACCGATGGCGCAGGCCTTCGGCCAGGCTCTGTCCGACCGGCTCGCCGGCGGCTACTCACCCTCCGAGGTGGCCGAGCAGGTCATCGCCGGGATTCGAGAGGATCGCTTCTACATCGTGCCCGCCCAGCCCGAGGTGAAGAGCAGTATCGGGATCCGCGCACAGGATCTCCTCGAGCTCAGGAATCCGACCTTGCGCCTCGCGTAGGACGGGGGCGCGTAGCGGTGC
>DATGCY010000544.1:0-27175 GCA_035311385.1 Candidatus Methylomirabilota bacterium | reverse complement strand
TGCCCATAGGACGCCGCTCCAGAACACCGCCACGAATCCCAGCACGCCGTAGCCGTGGGCGAGGGCGAAGATGGCGGCCGACACCGCGGTGGCCGGCGCCACCCCAAAGCGTGAACGGAGCGCTGGGTACAGCACCCCGCGGAACGCCACCTCCTCGCCCAGGGGGGCCCAAATCACGCTGTCCACGGTCTCGCGCGTCACCAGGCCCCAGGAGCCCCAGACGAGGTTCTCCTGCAGACCGTCGGCCCAGTGCGAGGTGACGTGGAGCGCATCGAGCACGAGGCCGATCAGCGCCTCGCCCGTGAGCTGCAGCCCGATGAGGGCGAGGGCGACGAGGGCGATGCGCGTCCAGCCGCCTGGGCCTGGGGTAAGCCCGAAAGCCTGCGCGAAGGACAGGCCGCGATGCCTCACGTACCAGAGCGCGTAGAGGAGGATGGGCGCGACCGTGGCCACGCCGGTGATGCTGTCGAGGGCGCTGTCTTCAGGGATGAGCAGCCCGAGCCCCGTACCGAGCACGAGGAAACCCAGGGCGCCCCGGATGAAGAGCGCGTAGCCGTCGCCCAGGGACAAGCCGGTGAGCATCTCCGCATGCGCGATGCGGGGCTCCGGCGAGCGAAGCAGCGCGCCCAGGCTGACCAGCCCCGCCACGGCGAGGAGGAGGCCTGTAGCCTCCAGCGCTCGCCAACGGTCGAGGAGAACGGCGCCACGGGTCGCGATAGCCGCCTCAGCCTGCTGATGGGTGAGGACGTCGCCGGAGCGGGAGGCGAGGCGCGCGACCAGCGTATCGGCAAACCACGTCACGGGCAGCTCGTCGCGCACCTCGCCGATCAGGGTGCGGGCGGCCGCGCGGTTGAGGGACGGCGCGAGATAGGCGGCGGTGACCCATTCCTTTCGCTTGGCCGCGGTCTCGTCGTCGGGCTCCCACTCGTCCACCCCCTCGCGCACCGCCGTCGACCGCCCGGCCTCGCCGAGAAGGATGAGGCGATCGAGCTCCACGTCGGGCGAGCTTGACTCCTGGGCGAGCTCCTCGTGCCAGCGAATCCAGTCGTCGGTGCTCTCGTCGTCGCCGAGCATGAATCCATAGAGGCGGCGCTCCCACGGCGAGGTGCGGGCGACGGCCGCCCGCACCTCCATGTCGCGCGAGGCGAGCCGCTCGAGGGAGTCCTCCGGCCAGTGCAGATGGTCGAGAGGATCCCCCGAGGTGAGGACGAAGAGATAGACGACGAGCGCGGCCACCAGCACCGAGGCGAGCCAGGTCGCCCACAGATGGAAAAATGACCGAGGGGCGAACTGCGGCGGTTCCGGCGGCAGGGAGAGCACGTCGGATTCGAGACCGGGCATGCGGCGGAGTATAGCACCGCGATGTGAAGCGACCCGCAGCGGGCTCGACCTCGCGTGCATGGCCATGCACGACACAATACGAGCAGCGTTTGGTTGACTTGCCTCGAGGGCGGGCCTACCATCCGTGCGCGCTCGCGATGGCGCGCGCGTCCGTCAGACAGCACTCGATGCAGGATCAGGAGCGACCATGGGCAAGCGGATCCTCGGGTCCTTCATCTCGGCAGCGGCTCGGATCGTCGGGACGGAGCGCGTGGATCTCGTGATTTCCACCACGGACGGCGAGGTCGCCGCGGTGTCGAAGCATCGTCATCGCCTGGGCAGGCGATGACAAGGCCCCGGGCGCGCGTGTCACACCGGCTGGAGATTCGCGGCGAGCTCGACCGGAGGGCAGTGGAGAGCCTCGAGATCGAGATCCGCCGGCTCGCCAAGCGCCACGGCGTGGTGATCACGGAGGTCCGCATCGAGCCCCACGGGCCGTGGCGTGGCGTGCGGCCGCGACGCGTGGTCGGCCTCAACCGCCGGCGCGCAAGGCCTCCTCGGCGCGGCCCAGCCACGTAACCATCTCCATCTCCCGGAAGAGCCGCGCCGCCTCTCCCAACGAGGCCTGGGCGTCGGCTTCCTGTCCGCGATGACGGCGCGCGAGCCCCAGGCCGAGGAGGCAGCGGGAGACCAAGGGGCGAAGGCCGACCGCCTCCGCGATGGTGACGGCGGCCCGATAGAGGCTCTCCGCCGCCCCATCGTTCTCCAACCTCGCGACGTCGCCCAGGAGGGCAAGGGCGCGCGCCTCGCGGGCTCGCTCGCCCCGCTCCACGGCGAGGGCTCGGGCGGCCTCGGCAACGTCGCGCGTCTCACGCAGATGATGGGCGCTCAGATGTCCTTCTCCTAGATCCAGCAGCAGATGCGCGTAGAGCTGATTCCCGGCGGAGGCCCCCTCCACGGCCTGCTGAAGCAGAGTCAGACCTTGCTCGACGTCCTCGAGCTGCGTGTAGGCAAGGCCGAGATCCGCGGTGATGGAGGACAGGTAGACGGGGAGGTCATGGCGTCGGCAAACCTCGAGCGCCTGCTCGAGCAGCTCCGTGGCCCGCTCGGCATCTCCGCGCAGGAGGTGCGCCACCCCCGCTCCGCGGTACGCCCAGAAGGACGTGTCCGGATGCTTGCGTTCCTCGGCCAAGGAGATCGATTCCCCGGCCAGGCGAAGGGCCTCCCCGAACTGACCCGTCTCGGACAGGCACTCCGCGAGATAGCTCCGCGCGAACACCGCTGGCAGCACAGGCAGGCCGAGGTGCTCGCGCGCGCGATCGCCGGGAAGCGAGGCGACCACCTGCGAAAAGAGATCGATGGCCCGCTCCATCTCCCCGAGCGACTGATGCGCGCGGCCCAGATACATGAGAGTCGCTGTGCGCAGAGGTGCGTTCTCGAGACTGTCGGCGATGGCGAGGGCGCGAGAGCCGGTCGTGATCGCTCCCAGGTAATCGGCGATCAGGTAGAGCGCGTTCGCTTCGAAGGAGAGCGCGCGACCAAGCTTCTGGTAATCGCCGATCTGCTCCGCGAGAGCGCTGGCCTGGCGGAGGTGGTGGAGGGTGCGCGTCGTATCCGCGAGCAGGGTGAGGGCGTTCCGCAGTCCCAGATGGAGGTCGATGCGCTGCCCCTGGGTCGTTCGCGTGTCGGGCAGATGGTCGAGGGCCTGGAGCGCCTGCTCGAGCGAAGCGACCGCCTCACGGTTCGCGGAGCGCGCGAAGGCGCGCTCGCCCGCGTCGGCGAGAAGGGCGACCGCCTCGTCCCATACCTGTCCCTGAAAGGCGTGATGGGCGAAGCGGTCGGCCAGCTCGCCGAAGGGCTCCCGCCACAGCCGTTGCATGATCGCGAAGATCCGCGAGTGGAGGGCCCGCCGCGCGGGCTCGGGGAGGCTCGTGTAGATGACGGCCTGGGTCAGGGCGTGGCGGAAGGTGTAGACGCTGTCCGGGAAGGTGCTCGTCTCGTAGACGAACTCCGCGCTACGGAGCTGGTTGAGCGAATCCCGCAGCTCATCCTCTGACAACTCGGCGATGGCGGACAGGAGCGCGTGCGGCACGTCCCGGCCGATGACCGAGGCGGCCTGGAGGACGGTCCGCTCCCGCTGGGGGAGACGGTTCACCCGGTTGGCGAGTAGCTCCTCCACCGTCCCGGGCACCACCAAGTCGGTTGCTCCCCGCGCCAGCCGGTACGCGCCGCGCTCTCCCGCGAGCTCACCCGTCTCCACCAGGCTCTGCACGCTCTCCTCGAGGAAAAACGGATTGCCCTCCGTCCAGTCCACGAGGCGAGAGGTGAGGGAGGCCAGCGATGGATGCGCGCCCAGGATGGCCCGGAGCATCTCCTCGATGTCGCCGGGGGGCAAGGGGTCGACGCGGATCTGGGTGAAGAAGGACTTGTGGCTCCAGGCGTGCTGGTACTCGGCGCGGTAGGTGAGGAGCACGAGCACCCGCGCGGCGGGCACGCGGTCCACGAGGATGTCGAGCACGGTCTGGGTCTCCGCGTCGAGCCAGTGCGTGTCCTCGAACACGAGGACCAGGGGCTCGCGCTGGCTCTCCCGCACGCAGATCGCCTTGAGGGCCTCGAGGGTGAGCTGCCGGCGCTGCGCAGTGTCGAGGCCGTCCCACTGCGTGTCCTCCGGGGCCACGTTGAGGAGGGAGAGCAGCGCGGGGCCGGCGGAGCTTAGCCCGACCTCGAGATCTGTAAGTTTCTCGGTCACCTTGCGGCGGATCGTCTCGGGATCGTGGACCGACTCGACACGGAAGTAGGTGCGGAGGAGATCGACGATGGGCAGAAACGGCGTGCGGTTCCCCAGGGTGTCGGCTGAGGTCTGGAGAACGAGGGCCGCCCCCGTCTCGCCGCTCCGGAGAAACTCCCAGAGGAGGCGGGATTTGCCCACCCCCGGCTCACCCACCAAGCCCACGACTTGACCGCTGCCGCGGCTCACCGCGCTCCATCGGCTCCGGATCAGCTCGAGTTCCTGGCGCCGGCCCACGAAGGTGCCCATGCGTCCCCACAGCTCGCCGCCACTGTGGCCTATCAGGCGATAGGCCTCGCCTGCCGTGCCGGGGACGCGCGTGAAGGGTGAAAGCGAGAAGCGTCGGCCCAAGAAGGGGATCATGGTGTCGCTCACCACCACGCTTCCCGGCTCCGCGGTGGCGACGAGGCGCTCGAGAAACAGCGAGGTCTTCTGTTTCTCCTGCTGATCGATCTGCGGCGTGCCCGCGAGATCGCCCACCAGGCAGGACTCGATGTGCAGGCCGAGCCGCACCCCGGCGGGAGCGTGGGCGGACTCCGAGAGCGCGAACGCCCGCTGGATAGCCAGCGCCGCATTGGCCGCCCGCCGCGGTGCGTCCCCGAGGAGATCGAGGCCGAAAGACGCCTCCAGCCCCGACTGTGCGAGAGACTCCACGCGCCCGCCGAAGCTCTGCACCTTGTCGATCATGAGCCCGAGCGTCCGCGTCGTGTCCGTCGGATCGACGGCGGCGGCGCCCGGCTCGTCGAGGCTCGCGCGCAGGAGCGTGATGCGACGACGCTCCCAGCGCAGCGGACCCGCGGAGACAGCAGCGGGAGGCGGCGCGGTCGACAGCGGCTCGCCGGGTCGGGGGACAGCCGGTCGCTCGGATCGTCCAGCCGCCGGCCGGGTGCGGGGCGAGCCTTCCATGGGCTGGAGCCCGAGCTTGTCGATGCGCGAGCGCAGGGTGTTGCGGGAAATGCCCAGGAGCGCCGCCGTGCGGGAGATGTTCCACCGCATCCGGGTCAGCGCGGCCAACAGATGGTCGCGCATGGCGTCGTCGAGCGAGCCCGGGCCCGCCGGGACAGCCGAAGGCGCCGGAGGCGCCTCGTCGGCGACCTGAATCCCGACCATGTCGGCGGTGACCAGTTCGTCCTCGGCGAGCAGCGCCACGCGTTCGATGACATTGCCCAGCTCGCGGATGTTGCCCGGCCACGCATACGCAAGGAGGCGCTGCTCGGCTTCGGGCGAAAAGCGCTTGGGCGGCAGGCCGTAGTCCGCGCAGACACGCCCGAGGAAGCGCGTGGCGATGATCAGGACATCGCGCCCGCGCTCCCGCAAGGGCGGCAGCTTGAGCGGCAGCACGGCGAGGCGATGGTAGAGATCCTCGCGGAAGGCATGCCGGCGCACCTGGGCCTGGAGATCGGCGTTGGTGGCGCTGATGATCCACGCGTCCACCGGCTCGGCCTCGGTCGCGCCTAGCCGACGCACTGCCTGCTCCTCGAGCACCTTGAGCAGCTTGGCCTGAGTCGGCTCGGAGAGCAGCCCGACCTCGTCGAGGAAGATCGTTCCACGGTGGGCCGCCTGAAAGAGTCCCGGCTTGGAGCGACGCGCGTCCGTGAAAGCGCCGCGCTCGAACCCGAAGAGTTCGGCCTCCAGCAACGTCTCGGGGATGGCGGCGCAGTTCACGTCCACGAAGGGGCCGCTCGCCCGCGTTCCCGCCCGATGAATGGTTCGGGCGACCAGCCCCTTGCCCGTGCCCGTCTCGCCGGTGATGTGGATCGACGGCAGCCGCCGGCCGCCTTCGCGGCGCGCTACCAAGCGACGGATCTGCTCTCGCACGGCCTCCATCGCGCGGCTCTCGCCCACCAGATCGGAGAGAGGATCCATGCCGCAGCCACTCTACGCTTACTGCTCAACTCACTGCTCAGGTTCTTACCAGTTTGACCACTGGTCAATTCCCCTGATCACCACAAGTGGCTGAGATATCTGGCTTTTCCTCTGGCACTGGCCTTGCGAACTGTAGGGGCATGCAACACACACAGGCTTCTGCGGCGCCAGTCGGAGGCGGGGCGGTTCAGGCCCGCAAGGAGAACGCCATGGGTACCGATCGAGCACGAGGGGCCTTCATTCCCATCGTCCTCACGGTCGCCACCCTACTGGGTGTCCTGGAGGTCACAGCCGAGCGCGGGGCCAATTCGGTGCCAAGCCCTGCGTCCTCGTCGTGGTCGACCTCGCTCCACGAGATGGAGGCCGCCATCGCCCGCGGGGATCTGATGGCGGCCGCGACCTCGAGCCATCAGGTCTACCGGGCCGCACTCGCCACCCGCTCCTGGGAGGCCTTCCTGGCCGCCGGGGACGGCGCGCTGCGTCTCGGTGAGGCGACCCAGGGGCGCGACGCGGCTGAGCCGGATGCCCGCCGGCTCTTCCTCGCCGCCCTCTTCCTGGCGCGCAGTCAGCACTCGCTGGACGGCGTGCTCCGGGCAACGGAGGCTTTCGTTCGGCTCGGGGACCACGAGGTCGTCGCGAAGGGGCTCAACATCGCCCGCGAGCTGGCCGGCTCCGACCCTTCGTCTCAGGCCCGCGTTCGCGAGGTCGCCGACCGCTCCGCTCGCGCGGCGGTGGCGGCGGGCGAGCGCGACGAGGAGGGCCTGTAACGTGCGCCGCCTCTTCCCACGTAGCGCCGTGCACCACCACCAGATCCGAAAGGAGATCGTCATGTTCGCGACCGGTCCCTGCTCCGTGATGCTGGCTGAAGCATCCCTGCTTCTCTCGATGCGCATCGCCGCCGTCGGCGGCGTCAGCTCGCAGGTGTCGTGATGGACCGCGGGGCCTGGATCGCCATACCATCTGTGACCGCGGCCACGAGGATTCGCCACGAAGCGCTGCTCGACACCCTTCGTCGTGATCCGCGCCAGGCGGTGGAGGAGGAGCACATCATCTGCCTCATCTGCGCTGCCCGGTTTCGTCAGCTCACCAATACGCATTTGCGCGCCCACGAGCTCACCGCCGCGGACTACAAGGCGCGCTTCGGCTACAACCGGCGGCGACCGCTCATGTGCCGCGCCCTCGCCCGGCTCTACGCGGAGCGCGCGGTGCGGAACGGGCTCGCCGATCAGATCCGCATCCGCCCCATCGTGGCCCAGCCCGCGCTGCGCCGCCGCGGCGGCATGCGTCCCGTCACGCTCGAGGAACTGCTCACCCGCCGGGACGCTCGGCGTGCCGCGGCAGGAGGAGTCCCATGAACAGCAGAGTACTCACGGCGGGCTGGCCCTTTGCCGGACTGCTGGCTCTCGAGACGACCCGGGGGGACGAGGTGACCGGCTCTGCGCAGCGCAGCGGAATCATCGCGCGGGATGACGGCGGCGGCGGCATCCTCGTCTACGCGGCCGACGAAACGTACGTCACTGTCGAGCTCGACCACGGCACGCGGGTGTTTGGCGTCGACGGCTACCCCATCTCCCTTGGGGATCTCTATGCGGGAGACGTGGTGGAAGTGAATCAGGAGCAGCGCCAAGGGCGGTGGGTCACCCTCGAGATCCGCGTCCACCGGCGCAGCTCGGAGCGTTCCGTGCCAGGCTGACGCGCCGCGTAAGTCGCCAAGAGCGTGGAGGAGTTGAGAGCGCTCTGCCCTTCGCGTATATTCGCGGGTGCCGCGGGGCTTCCCGCAGCCGTCCCGAAGTCTTCCCACCCGAGGCTTGGCCCGCCCGGTCACGGTCGACCGGCGTGAAGGGAGGCATCACGATGGCGTCATTGCACTTCGCTGTCGCGGTGTGGACGGCCCTCGCTGTATTAGCGCTCTACCCCGCCGGCTCCGCTCTCGCCCAGACCTCCAAGCCCGGCGGACACCTCAACGTGATGCTTCGCGAAGACCTGCCCCAGGGCTTCGCCGTCCACGAGACGGCCACCGTCTCCAGCAGCTTTCCGTCGATGCCGTGCTTCAACAACCTCGTGATCTTCGATCAACTCAAGCGCCAGGAGAGCCTGGACACTCTCGTGGGCGAGCTCGCGGAAAAGTGGTCCTGGCAGGACAACTACAAGAGCCTCGTGTTCTTCCTCCGCAAGGATGTCAAGTGGCACGACGGGAAGCCCTTCACCTCGAAGGACGTCAAGTTCACCTTCGACATGGTGCGCGAGGGCCCCGATGCGCCGGCCAAGCTCCGCATCAATCCCCGCAAGGACTGGTACGCAAATGTGGAGGCCATCGAGACGCCCGACGCCTCCACCGTGGTGTTCCATCTCAAGCGCCCGCAGCCCTCGCTTCTCATGATGTTCGCCTCGGGCTACTCACCCATCTACGCCGCCCACGTGCTCCCCGCCAGCTATCGCACCACCTGCATGGGTACGGGGCCCTTCAAGCTCAAGGAATGGCGCAAGGGCGAGTTCGTCGACTATGTGAAGAACCCCGATTACTTCATCAAAGGCCGCCCGTACCTCGACACCATCCGCTATCTCGTCATCGAGAACCGCGGCACGCGCATGTCCGCGCTCCAGTCGGGGAAGCTCGACGTGTCCTTCCCCGGCGAGATGACCAAGACCATCTCTGAGCAGATCAAGAAGGCCGTGCCCCAGATGGTGGTGACCACGGTGGGGCAGACGGTGAGCGACAACATCATCATGAACGTGAAGAAACCGCCCTTCGACAATCTCAAGGTACGGCTGGCTGTGAGCTACGCCATCGACCGGCGCGGTCTGATCCAGGCCGTGCACCAGGGCGGCGCGGTGCTGGGAGCGGCCCTGCCTCCCAAGCCATGGGGCATTTGGGGCATCGGCGAGCAAGGGCTCCTCGCCCTGCCCGGGTACGGCAAGCCCGCGGACGAAAAGGCCAAGGCCAAGAAGATCATGGCCGAGCTCGGCTACACTCCCGAGAAGCCCCTCAAGGTGGAGATCGGGACACGGGCCATCGCCCTCTACGTCGACATGGCCTCCTTTGTCATCAACGAGCTCAAGCAGGTCGGCATCGAGGCGACCCTGAAGCAGGTGGAGACAGCCCAGTGGCATCCCATGGCCACGCGCGGCGACTACCAGATTGGGGCCAACCTCACCGGCCTCGGCCTCGACGACCCCGATGCCAACTTCTACGAGAACTACGCGTGCGGCTCTCCCCGCAACTACAGCCAGTACTGCAACGAGCAGGTGATGAAGATGATCGAGGCGCAGTCGCAGGAGGTGAACAACCAGAAACGCCTGGAGCTGGTGCTGGCCCTGCAGAAGAAGGTCGAGGAGGACGCGCCCCGTCCCATCCTCGACTGGAGGCTCGACTACTTCTCGAACTGGCCGTACGTGCACAACATGGTTCCCCAGAACAACATCTACAACTTCGGCCGCATGCAGGACGTGTGGCGGGACAAGTAGTCCTCCGGAAGTGAAGACCTATCTTGCCCAGCGCCTCGGCATCGCGGCGCTGACCCTCCTCGGGATGTCCGTGGTGATCTTCGTCCTTCTCCGCATCGCCCCGGGGGACATCGTGGACATCCTCTTCTCCACGGGCGGCTACGTGAACCCCTCGGAGCGGGCGGCCATCGAGAAGGAGCTCGGGCTCGACAAGCCCATTTGGCTGCAGTACGTGGACTGGCTGCGCAACATCGCCACCGGCGACCTCGGCAAGTCCTACCGCTACGACCTCCCCGCCTGGGAGATCATCAAGCCCCTCTTTCCGGTGACCCTGGAGCTGGCCATCCTGTCCATGATCGTGGCCGTGGTCCTCGGCGTGCCTACCGGCGTGATCAGTGCCGTGCGCCAGGACACCACGCTCGACTACATCCTGCGCGTGCTCAGCCTGGCCGGGCTCGCCATGCCCTCCTTCTGGCTCGGCATGGTGATCATTCTCGCCCTCGTCGCGTGGATCGGGTGGATTCCGCCCATGACCTATGTACCGGCCCGCGAGAACTTCAAGCTCCACTTCATCCAGTTCGCCCTCCCCGCTCTCGCCGTGGGCTACCGCTCCTCCGCCCTCATCATGCGCATCACGCGCTCCGCCCTCCTCGAGGTGATGCGAGAGGACTACATTCGGACAGCGCGCGCCAAGGGGCAGGGGGAGCGCACCGTCATCTGGCGCCACGCGCTGAAGAACGCCATCCTCCCGGTGGTCACGGTGATCGGCATCGAGTTCGCCTTCCTCATCGGCGGGCTGATCGTCACCGAGACGGTGTTCAATCTGCCGGGCGTCGCGCGCTTCCTCGTGCAGGCTATCGCGTGGCGCGACTACCCGATTGTGCAGACCCTGGTCATGTTCACCGCCGCCATCGTGATCTTCTCGAATCTCGCCGTGGACATGCTCTACGGCGTGCTCGATCCTCGGGTGCGCTATGGCGGCGGTTAGCGGAGCGCGCACCGCCACTCCCGCACCGGCCGCCGCCGTGCGCCGGCCGGCCCGCCCCAGCGCGGCCGCCGTGCTCCTGCGCTTCTGCCGCAGGAAGCCGCTGGGCGCGGTGGGCGGCTTCATCATGCTCGTGATCGTGTTCACGGCCATCTTCGCCAACGTGCTGCAGACGCAAGATCCCATCGCCACCAACGCCGCCGACACCCTCGCCCGTCCGAGCGCCGCGCACTGGCTCGGCACGGATCACCTCGGGCGCGACATCTATTCCCGCATCCTTCATGGCGCGCGCGTGTCGCTCCTCGTGGGCCTGGGCTCCACCGCGGTGGCCTCGCTTCTCGGCGGCGTCATCGGCCTCCTCTCCGGGTACGTGGGTGGCAAGACCGACCTGGTCGTCCAGCGCATCATGGACATCCTGCAGGGGCTGCCGCTCCTCGTGCTCGCCCTCGTGATGTCGGCGGCCCTCGGCCCCTCGATTCCCAACGTCATCCTCGCCATCTCGATCCCCATCATGCCGCGGGCGGCCCGGGTCATCCGCGCCAGCGTGCTTTCCATCCGGGAGTTCCAGTACGTGGAGGCGGCGCGCGCCTTGGGGGTTCGGCATCTGCGCATCGCCTTCCGCCACATCCTGCCCAACACTATCGGTCCCTTCATCGTGCTCGCCACCGCCCAGCTCGGCAGCGCCATCCTCGTCGAGGCCACGCTGTCTTTCCTCGGCCTCGGCGTGCCCGAGCCCTATCCCTCGTGGGGACGGATGCTCTCGGTGTCGGCGGCGGAGTACGCGCAGAAGGCGCCCTGGCTCGTGCTCTTCCCCGGCATCGCCATCAGCCTGGCCGTGTTCGGATCGAATCTGCTCGGCGACGCGCTTCGCGACACTCTGGACCCGCGCCTTCGCGGCGCCTGACCCTACCCTCAACGGAGGAGGAAGACATGGCTTCGGATGGGCTGTGCTGGATGCCGGCCTCGGAGATGGCCGCGGCCATCCGGCGGAGGAAGATCTCGCCGGTCGAGGTGATGAAGGTGGTGCTCGCCCGCATCGAGCGCCTGAATCCAACCCTGAACGCCTTCGTCACGCTCACCGCCGAGCAAGCCATGCGTGATGCCCGCGCGGCCGAGCGCGCGCTCGGAAAGCGAGGCGCCAAGCTCGGGCCGCTCCACGGCGTGCCCTTCTCCACCAAGGACCTCGTCAACACGCGGAACATTCGGACCACTTTCGGCACGCGGCTCTATGCGGACAACGTACCCACGGAAACCGCCCCCATCGTGGAGCGGATGCTCGCGGCAGGCGCCATCCAGCTCGGCAAGACCAACACGCCCACTTTCGGCTGGATCGGCGCCACCCACAACCTGCTCTTCGGCGTCACGCGCAACCCCTGGAACCTGGATCGCACGCCCGGTGGATCGAGCGGCGGCGCCAGTGCGGCGGTGGCGGCCGGGCTCGGGCCGCTGGCCATCGGCACCGACGGCGGCGGCTCCATTCGGATACCCGCCTCCTTCACGGGCATTGTGGGTCACAAGGCCTCCTTCGGACGCATTCCCGTGCAGCCGGGAAGCGCCGTGTGGAGCCTCTCGCACGTGGGACCCATGACGAGGACGGTGACGGACGCTGCCCTCATGATGAACGTGTGCGCGGGGCCCGACTCTCGTGACTCCCTCTCTCTCCCTGCCGAGCGGGTCGACTACGTCAGGGCGCTCAAGGGCGGGATCAAGGGTCTCCGTGTCGCCTGGATTCCCGATCCGGGCTACGCCAAGCTCGTGGATCCCGAGGTGGTCGCGGTGTGCGCCCGCGCGGCCAAGCGCTTCCGCGAGTTGGGATGCCGCGTGGAAGAGGTCAACCCACGCTGGCCGTCACCGCGCCAGCCCTGGAAGGCCATCTTCTGCGGCGGGGTGGCCACGCGCCTCGCCCCCTACCTGGCGGAGCGCCGCGCCGACATCGAAGCCGGCCTCGTGGGGCTCATCGAGGAGACTATGAGCTGGGGGCCGACCACGTACGCGCAGGCCTGGCTCGACCGCATGGCGTGGTGGGAGCATCCTCGCCGGCTCTTCGAGACCTACGACTTCGTGCTCACGCCGACCACGGCGTGCCCGCCGTTCAAGATCGGCCTCGACAACCCGAACGAGATCGCGGGCAGGCCTGCCGAGCCGTACGAGTGGATTCCTTTCACCTATCCCTTCAACATGACGGGTCAGCCCGCCTGCTCGGTGCCTGCCGGCTTCACCGCCGACAAGCTTCCCGTGGGCCTGCAGATCGTGGGCCGTCGCTTCGACGACGTGACGGTGCTCCGAGCCGCGTATGCCTTCGAGCGCGCCCAGCCCTGGCGAGAGCTGACGCCGCCGCTCAACTGACCCGAGCTTTCAGGGAGAGGAGACGCCATGACCGCCGACGACGTAAAGAGGATCCTCGTGGTAGGCGCGGGACAGATGGGGGCGCAAATCGCCATGCAGTCGGCCTTGCACGGCTATCAGATCACCCTCAACGACCTCTCCATGGATCTCTTGCAGAAGGGAATGGCGGGCAATCGAAAGCAGCTCGAGCGGCGCGTCCAGAAGAACCAGATGACCAAGGATCAGATGGAGGAGGCCATCGGGCGCGTGCGGCTCGAGCCCGACTTGGAGAAGGCGGGCCGTGACGCCGACTTCGTCATCGAGGCGATCGTGGAGCGTCTCGAACCCAAGAAGGAATGCTTCGCCAAGCTCGATCGCTTCTGCCCGCCCCACGCCATCCTCGCCACCAACTCCTCCACCCTCATGAACTCGCAGATCGCCCCTTCGACCAAGCGTCCCGAGAAGTGCGTCAACATGCACTACTTCTTTCCGCCCCTCGTGATGAAGCTCGTGGAGGTGGTCAAGGGGCAGTGGACGACGGAGGAGACGGTGGAGATCACCGCGGAGGTGACGCGGCGGAGCGGGCGCGAACCGGTGATCCTACGCAAGGAGCTGCCCGGTTTCCTCGTCAACCGCATTTTGCGCGCGCTCGTCCGCGAGGCCTACTACTGCCTGGAGCAGGGCGTAGCCACTCACGCCGATATCGACAAGGCGGTCGAGCTTGGTCTGAACCACCCGATGGGACCCTTTCGCCTGGGCGACCTCTCGGGCCTGGACATCGGCTACAACGCGCGCCTGGAGACGTACGAGGTGACCAAGAACGAGGCTGACCGGCCACCCAACGAGCTCGAGAAGCGCGTGAAGCGCGGCGATCTCGGTCGCAAGACCGGACGCGGCTTCTACGACTACTCGACGGATCCGCCCAAGCCCATCCTGGACTGAGCCGGCTCGAGTGGGACAGGCCGGGCGCGCGGCGCGGCTCCTGACGCGGGCCGCCCTCCTGCGCTGCCCCAACTGCGGCGGCTCGGGCGCTCTCCGGAACTGGTTCGAGTTACGCGAGCGGTGCCCCACCTGCGGCCTCCGCTTCGATCGGGGCGAGGAGGGGTATCACCTCGGCGCGGTGCTCTTCAACCTGATCGCGGCGGAGATCTTCTTCGTCGTCGCTCTCGTGCTCGTCGTCGTCTTCACCTGGCCGCAGCCGCCCTGGAATGCCATCTTCTGGGGTGGCATCGGCCTGATGATCCTCCTGCCCATCGTCTTCCTGCCTTTCTCGAGAATGGCTTGGCTGGCCTTTGACCTGATCTTCCGTCCCTCTGTGCCTGGAGACCGTGGGAGCTGCCCCGGCTCCTGACGGATACGTGTCGCCTTGCCGGTTGTCTCCGGATCCGGACATTGACGGGAGCACGGAGGCGCCCGAGGGTGCGGAGTGTGGACAGGCTAGGAGAACGCGGGCACTCGTTGGCCGAGATGCTGGTGGCCATGGCCGTCATGGCTCTGCTTATGGCGGCCACCCTCAGCATGCTCCAGTCCGGGCTCGCCGCCTCGGGGTGGGGAACCCGTCGAGTCGAGGCCCAGCAGGCGGTGCGGGTGGCCCTGGAGCGGATGGCGAACGAGCTGCGCGAGGCCGGCTACGATCCCACTTCAGCCGGGATCGCGGCGCTCCTGGTGGCGGAGCCGACCCGCGTCGTCCTCCAGCACGATCTCGACGGCGATGGCGTGATCGGCCCGACCCGGGAGCGCGTCACTTATCTCCTTCGTTCCGGCGAGACTACCCTGCGCCGAGACGCCGGGGCGGGGGCGCAGCCCATTGTCGAGGGCGTGCGCCGGCTCGTCCTCGCCTACTTCGACCGCGACGGTGCCGCCACCACGGATCCCGCGCGCGTCGCCTTCGTGCGCATCGAACTCGAGGTGGGCATGGGCGCGCCGGCGGCGCTCATGATGACCCAGGTCATGTTGAGGAATGCCGCTACTTGGTAGGTGAGGCCCGCCCCCGCGCCTTCCTTCGAGACGACCCCCCACCAGATCGAGGAGTGGACGCCGGAGGCGAGGTCATCGGAGAAGCTGAGCTGAGCTCCAAGATGCAGTAGCCGGCAGGGATCCCTGGCCCCACCCCTCGTCGCTCCTCTGTGATCCGGATCTACTAACAAAATTGGCGTTTTTCCTTGACACCCCCACGCATAGCCCTTAGATTGGACCGCTAAGTGGGATGAAATCCCATGAAGTGGTAGAGAGATGCCATGCGGGGAGAGGCCTTCCCCACGCCTGGGGGGCGCGTGTTTCGGGGACATTTCAGGCACACGGTGGATCCGAAGGGACGGCTCAGCATTCCCGCACGATTTCGTGAGCTACTTGCCGACGGGTTCGGAGACAAGCTCGTCATCGTGCCCAACGGCCGTGGTGGCCTCGACGTCCACCCCGAGCGTAATTTCAACGAGCTGTCCGATCGCATCGGACGTTTGCCCCGGCTCGATCCCTTCCGCCGCGCCTTCCAGTACCAGTACCTCTCGAGGGCGCAGGACGTGATCCTCGATCCTCAAGGCCGCATTCAGATCCCGCTCGACCTCCGGCAGAGCGAAAGCTTGACCAAGGAGGCACTGATCATCGGCATGCAGGAGCGCTTCGAGGTGTGGAACAGCGAGCGCTTCCAGCACTACGAGCGCGACAAGATCGGCGCCCCCATCGAGGACATCGAGGCGAAGCTGGCCGACAAGGGCGTGTAGGGCGTGGAGGGGGAGGGCTCGCACCTCCCGGTGCTGGTGGACGAAGTAACGTTTCTCTTGCGCCCCCGACGCGGGGGCTGGGTGGTGGACGGAACGATCGGCATGGGTGGTCACGCGGAGCGGTTGCTGGAGGTGGGCGGCGAGCACACCCGTTTGCTCGGCCTCGACCGCGATCCCGAAGCTCTGCGGCGCGCGGGGGACCGCCTCCAGCGCTTCGGCGAGCGGGTCACCCTCCGGCAGGGCAGCTTCCGCGACCTCGCCGCACATGCTCAGAAGGCCGGTGTGGCGGAGGCCGCCGCCATCCTGCTCGACCTCGGGCTGTCGTCGTACCAGCTCGAGGCTTCCGGTCGCGGCTTCAGCTTCCAGCACGACGAGCCCCTCGACATGCGCTTCGATCCTGGCCACGGTCGTACCGCCGCCGACCTCCTGGCCAGTCTCACCGAGGCCGAGCTCGCGCGCATCTTGTTCGAGCACGGAGAGGAGCGTCACGCTCGGCGCATCGCCCGACGCATCGTCGAGAGGCGGCAGCGGGCTCCGCTCGTGACCACCACGGAGCTGGTAGATGCGGTCAAGGCCGGCGTGCCGCGCGCCGCCTGGTCGCACCGCACGCACGTGGCCACCCGCACCTTCCAGGCCTTGCGCATGGCCGTCAACGAGGAGCTGCCCGCGCTGCAGGAGGCGCTCCACGCCGCGCCTGAGCTCCTCGAGCGTGGCGGGCGCCTGGGCGTGATCGCTTTCCATTCCGGCGAGGATCGCGCGGTGAAGCGCGCCTTCCGCGCCCTGGGCGCGCGCGGCTTCGCGTCCCTCGAACCTTCGCCCATGACGCCGTCCGAGGACGAGACCCGAGACAATCCGCGAGCCCGGAGCGCCAAGCTCCGCGTGCTGGAGCGGATGGAGGCAGCCTAGCGTGCGAGTCGAGATGCCGGGAGCGAGCCGAGACACCGACGAGATGCCGCTCGGAGGAGCGGCGAGATGAGGGCTTCGATGAGGACAGGTAGGGGTCATCAAATGCCGATTCAGATGTCGCTCGGTCTGCGGCCTCCCTCCACCGCCAATCAGCAGATGGCGCACTTCCACCGCGAGAGCGACCATCACCGTCTCCGGGCCATGCTCACCGGTGCCATGGCGGCGGGCGTGCTGGTGACCCTCGTGCTGGGGCTGGTGGGCTTGCGCGTGCAACAGGTGCGCCTCTCCTACCGCCTGGACGCGCTGCGGGCGGCCCGCGCGCAGGCTGAGGAGAGTAATCGCCGGCTGAACGTGGAGAAGGCGAGCCTCCAGTCCCTCGCCCGGATCGAGGTCGAGGCGCGCACGCGCTTCGGCATGGTCGCCCCCACCCAGCAGCAGGTGCAGCTCGCGAGGGAGTTCGTGGCGGGCGGCTCGGCTTCCTCCGCGGCCGTGGAGCGTACCGCGGCCATGGCCACCGTTCCGGACCCCGGGGGCACCCGTTAGCATGAAGCGAGGAGAGGCCACCCCGCCACCATGACGGCCGACCGGACCTCGGGCCTGAGGAGCCGAACGCTCGTCTTCGCCGCGTTCGTCGCCTGTGCCTTCCTCGGGATCCTGATCCGGCTGAGCTATCTCCAGGTTCTCAAGCACGAGGAATACTCTCGGCTGGCCGAGAGCCAGCACGCCAAGACCGTGGCGATCAAGTCCAAGCGGGGGCCGATCGTCGACCGGCACGGCCAGGTCCTGGCCGAATCCTCTGCCGCCGAGTCGCTCTTCGCGCTGCCCCATCGCATCGACGACGTGCCGGGGCTCACACGCCGCCTTGCGCCCATCCTCGGCGATCCGGCCTCGGAGATCGCCAAGCGTATGGACCCTGCCAAGCGCTTCGTGTGGGTGAAGCGCAAGCTGCCGCCCGCGGTGGCGCAGGCGGTGAAGGACCTCAACGAGCCGGGCCTGGGATTCCTCCAGGAGAGCCTGCGTCTCTATCCCAACCGTGAGCTCGCCGCCCAGGTCGTCGGCTTCGAGGGGCTGGACGGCAAGGGGTTGGGCGGCATCGAGCAGGTGTGGGACACCCACCTGGCGGGCGTCGAAGGTCGCGCCCTCGTGGAGCGCGACGCCCTCGGGCGCGAAGTGACGGGGGCGCCCACGATCCTGAAGGGCTCCGTGCCGGGCCAGGGCGTCGCTCTCACCCTCGATGCGACCCTCCAGTACCTCGCGGAGAAGGAAGTCGAGGCGGCATGGACCCGCACGCGCTCCAAAGCCGCCATGGCTGTCATGATGGATCCGCGCACCGGCGAGATCCTCGCCCTCGCCATCCGTCCCACGTTCAATCCCAATGCCTACGCTACGGCGACGGACGAGCAACGGCGTAACCGCGCCATCACCGATCCCTTCGAGCCGGGCTCGACCTTCAAGGTGATCATGGCCGCCGCCGCCCTCGAGGAGGGAGTGGTGCGCCCCACCGACCGCTTCTATGGCGAGAACGGCAAGATCAAGGTTGCCACCGCCGTCATCTCGGACTGGAAGCCCTTCGGCTGGCTGACCTTCAGCGAGGTACTCCAGAACTCCTCGAACGTCGGCTCCATCAAGGCGGGGATGCAGCTCGGCAAGGAGCGGTACTACCGTTACATCACCGCCTTCGGCTTCGGTCAGCCCGTGGGCCTGGGACTGCCCGGCGAGAGCCGGGGCCAGCTCCGCGCGCCTGCCCGCTGGTCCGCGCTATCGCTCGCCACCATGTCCATCGGCCAGGAGATCTCCGTCACCGCAGTGCAGATCCTGAGCGCCTTCGCGGCCATTGCCAACGGCGGGCGGCTGATGCAGCCGCAGATCGTGCGCGCGGTGCTCGACGCTCAGGGGCGCGAGGTGAGCGTTTTCGAGCCGAAGCCCATCCGCCAGGTGATCTCGCCGGAGACGGCGCGCGAGCTCACCACCATCATGACCGCAGTGGTGCGCGAGGGGACGGGGCACAATGCGGCCATCCCCGGCTACGAGGTGGCGGGAAAGACGGGCACCGCGCAGAAGATGGATCCCACGATCCACCGCTACTCGCACGCCCCCGGCGTGCTGTCCTTCGTGGGCTTCGCGCCGGCCGAAGATCCGCGCATCGCCATGATCGTGATGCTCGACGAGCCCAAGAACGAGAAGTGGGGGAGCGAAGCCGCCGCACCTATCTTTTCCGCTATCGGCCGCGAGGCCCTGCGTCACCTGAACGTGCCGCCGGGCGGTACCAGCCCCGTGCCCCTCGTGCGCGCAGAGGCGGGCCCCATGGAGGCAGCGCCCACGGTACGCCTTGCGAGCTTCGACGAAGCGACGGCGGCGGGCGTGATGCCGTCGCTCCAGGGCCGCTCGCTCCGCCGGGCCATGGCCGCCCTTGCCCCCTTCGACGTCACCATCGATGTGCGGGGGCACGGCGTGGTCGTCGCTCAGTCGCCCGCTCCGGGCACGCCGATGTCGGCAGGCATGCCGTGCCGCCTCACGCTTGCCGGTCCGGCGGATCAGCCGGCCGCGAGCCAATGAGCGGAGCGCCCGTGCCCACGACGAGACTGCTGGAGATGTTGTCCGACAAGCGGGTGCTGGGGGAGATGCCCGCGGAGATTCGCGGCGTCGCTTACGACTCGCGGAAGGTCGAGCCCGGAGAGATTTTTGTGGCCATTCCCGGGCTCAAGCAGGATGGCCGTCGCTACGTGGAGGATGCCCTTGCCCGGGGTGCTTCGGCGGTGGTCCTGGAAGGCGCGGACATCCTCGAGGGCCGTCGTGTCCCGCGCGTGCTCGTGTCCTCGTCGCGGGAGGCCCTGGCCCAGCTCGCTGATGCCTACTTCGGGCATCCGTCGGGGAGCCTGATCGTGGTCGGCATCACGGGCACCAACGGCAAGACCACGACCTCCTACCTCGTGGATGCTCTCCTTGCCGCGTCGGGGCGGCGCACTGGCGTGATCGGGACGGTGCAGTACCGGATTGGGGACGTGAGCATTCCCGCGGGGCAGACCACCCCGGAGGCGCTCGAGACACAGTCCCTGCTCCGGCGCATGCAAGAGGCCGGGGTCACCGCGGTGGCCATGGAGGTTTCCTCGCACGCCCTCGCCCTCTCCCGAGTAGACGGGATCGACTTCGACGTCGCCGTCTTCACCAACTTGACCCAGGATCATCTCGATTTCCACATGACCATGGATGCCTATCGCGAGGCGAAGCGGCGTCTCTTCCGTCTCCTCGCCGCCGGCCACAAGCCCTCTCGCCACGCGGTGGTCAACGCCGACGATCCCGCCGGTCTCGCCATGGTGGCGGATCTTCCCCTGCACACGCTGACCTATGGTGTGCGCGGGCGAGCCGACGTTCGGCCGACCCGCTGGTCCTCGGGGGCGGAGGGGATTCGCATGAACGTCCGCACACCCGCGGGCACTTTCGACATCGCCTCGCCGCTCGTGGGCGAGCACAACGTGGAAAATCTCCTCGCGGCGACCGGCGTGGGCATCGCGCTGGGCATGGAGGCCGCGGTCATCGCGCGCGCTCTCGGCTCCGTCGCCTCGGTGCCGGGACGCTTCGAGCGGGTCGAGGCAGGGCAGCCTTTCCTCGTGGTGGTCGACTACGCCCACACCCCCGACGCGCTCGAGCGCACGCTGGAGACCGCGCGCAAACTCCGTGCCCCGCATGGCCGGCTCGCCGTCGTCTTCGGCTGTGGGGGCGACCGCGATCGCGGCAAGCGCCCGCTCATGGGCGAGATCGCCGCGCGGCTCGCCGATCACGTGTGGGTCACCTCGGATAATCCGCGCAGCGAGCCGCCGGAGGCTATCATCGCCGACATCGTGGCGGGCATCCCGGGCGGCCTCACGCGGCATGAGACAATTCCCGACAGGAAGGCCGCCATCCAGCGCGCGCTGACCTGGGCCGGTGCCGGCGACGTGGTCGTCATCGCAGGCAAGGGCCACGAGACCTATCAGATCATCGGCTCCGACGTACTCCCCTTCGACGACCGTGCCCAGGCTCGGGCGGCCCTTGGGAGGGCGACATAGGAACGCGTAGGCCGGCCTTTACCGTGGAGGAGATCGTGCGGGGCACGCGCGGCGCTCTGCTCGGAGGCGACCTCGGCATCGCGGTGTCCGGCGTGTCGATCGACAGCCGCACCTTGAACGTGGGCGAGGCCTTCTTCGCCATCCGCGGCGAGCGGCACGACGGGCATGCCTTCCTGCGCGATGCGGTGGGACGCGGGGCGGGCTGCCTCGTGGTCGACACCGTACCCGACGAATTGCCCGCCGGCGTGCCGCTGGTGCTCACCGACGACACCACGCAGGCGCTCGGACGTCTCGGCGCGTGGAATCGCGGGCGCTTCACCATACCCGTGGCCGCGGTGACGGGCTCGAACGGCAAGACCACGACCAAGGAGCTGATGGCCTCCGTGCTTGGCGCTCTCGGACCTGTGCTCAAGCCCGAGGCGAGCTTCAACAATCAGTGGGGACTGCCCCTGACCCTCCTCAAGCTGACGGCAGAGCACCGGGCGGCCGCTCTCGAGCTGGGCACGAACCGCCCCGGGGAGATCGCCGCCCTCGCCGCCCTCGCGCGACCGACGGTGTCCGCCGTCACCACCGTGTCGAGCGCGCACACGGAGTTCCTGGGCTCGCTCGACGGGATACAGCACGAGAAGTCGGACCTCGTGCGGGCGATTCCGCCTGACGGCGCGGTGGTGCTCAACGCCGACGACCCGCGCGTGCTCGCCATGCAGGCGAGGAGCCGTGCCCGCGTGTGGACCTACAGCGCCGAGGGCCCCGCCCATGTCCGCTCGAGTGGATTCATCGAGGACGGGCCCGCGGGCCTGGGCTTCACCCTCGAGCTTCCCGACGGCCGCCGTCCGGTCCGGCTCCACTTCGCGGGCCGACACAACCTGACCAATGCCCTCGCGGCCGCCGGCGTCGGCGTCGTTCTCGGGCTCGGCATCGACGCGATCGTGCGTGGACTCGAGGCGGCGCGCCCGGCCAAGGGACGCTGCGTGTGGCGGACGGCGGGGTCCCTCGCCCTCCTCGACGACACCTACAACGCCAATCCCGTGTCGGTTCGGGCGGCGCTCCAGACGCTCGCCGCGTCCGCGGGCCCGCGCCGCCGCGTGGTGGTGCTGGGCGACATGCTCGAGCTGGGGCCGATCACCGACGCCGCGCATCGGGAGATGGGCGCGGCGGTGGCGGCCTCCGGTGTCGCAGAGTTCGTCGGCCTCGGGCGCGCCTGCCGGGCGGCGGTGGAGGCCGCGCGCGAAGCCGGGCTAACGGAAAGTCACCACGCGGCCACCTTCGAGGACACGGTGGCGCATCTCCTCAAGCGGCTCGTGCCGGGCGACGCTGTGCTGATCAAAGGCTCGCGCGGCATGCGCATGGAGCGCGTGGTGGACGCGCTGCTCGCCCGCTTCGGAGGGGAGAATGCCTGATGCTCTACGAGCTCCTCGTGCCGCTGGCGAGAGACAGCATCGTCTTCAACGTTTTCCGGTACATCACCTTCCGATCGGCCATGGCCACCGTGACGGCCATCGCGCTCTCGTTCCTGCTGGGGCCGTGGATGATCCGCCGGCTGCGCGCTTTGCAGTACGGCGGGGAGACGATCCGCGAGGACACGCCGGAGCGCCACCGGACCAAGGCAGGCACACCGTCCATGGGCGGTTTCATCATCCTTACCGCGCTGCTCGTCTCCACTCTCTTGTGGACGAATCTCCACAACCGCTACGTCTGGGTGCTCATGGTGGCCACGGCGAGCTTCGCCATGATCGGCTTCCTCGACGACTATCGGAAGCTCCGCACCAAGAAGGGACTACGGGCCAAGGAGAAGTTCGGCGCGCAGATCCTCTCCGTGGGCTGCCTTATGACCTGGCTCTACCTCTGGCCGCCCGACGGCTTCACCACCGCGCTGTCCATTCCCTTCTTCAAGGGCTGGCTGCTCGTTCTGGGCGGCTTCTGGGTCCCTTTCGCGGTGCTGGTGATCGTGGGCTCGTCGAACGCGGTCAACTTGACGGACGGCCTCGACGGCCTCGCCATCGGGCCCATTGTGATGGCGGGGGGCGCCTTCGCCATCATTGCGTACCTGAGCGGCAACTTCCGCCTCGCCGAGTACCTGCGCATTCTGAACGTGAAGGGCACGGGCGAGCTCGCCATCTTCTCTGCCGCGCTGGTAGGGGCGGCCCTGGGCTTTCTCTGGTTCAACAGCTATCCCGCTCAGGTCTTCATGGGCGACGTGGGCTCGCTCGCCCTGGGCGGCGCCCTGGGCACACTGGCCGTGCTGACCAAGTCGGAGCTGCTGCTCCCCCTCATCGGCGGGATCTACGTGGTAGAGGCCGTCTCCGTCATCATCCAGGTCGCCTACTTCAAGGCCACGGGCAAGCGCTTCTTCCGCATGGCGCCACTACACCACCACTACGAGATGGAGGGGTGGCCGGAGCCCAAAATCATCGTCCGGTTCTGGATCGTGTCCTTCATGCTGGCCCTCCTCGCGCTAACGACGCTGAAGCTGAGATAGCGGCGTGAGCGGACGCCTGGCCGACACGGTGGAGGAAGATCAGATGGCGGTGGAGCGCGGCCCGGCCTACCGTGAGTGGCTCGCCCGGCGCACGGTGGCCGTAGTGGGCCTGGCGCGCAGCGGCGTGGCGGCGGCCCGTCTCATCCGCCGCCTGGGCGGCCACGTGCTCGCCTCCGACTCCAACGCGCGCGAGGCCCTGTCCCCGGAGGCCCTCGAGCTCGAGCGCCTCGGATGCACGCTCTTCCCGGGCGGCCATCCCCAGGTGGCCTTCGCGGGCGCCGACCTCGTGGTGGTGAGCCCCGGGGTGCCGTTGGAGCTGCCCGCTCTCAAGGCCGTGCACGGGCGCGGCGTGCCGATCATTGGCGAGCTCGAGCTCGGCTGGCTGGTCATGGAGGCGGACCTCATCGCCATCACGGGCACGAACGGAAAGACCACCACCACCGCGCTCACCGGCGAACTCGCCGCGGGCACCATGCGTCCCGTGTTGGTGGGCGGCAACATCGGGACGCCGCTCTGCGCGGAGGCCCTCGACTTCCCCGCCCACGGGCTGGTGGTGGCGGAGGCGTCGTCCTTCCAGCTCGACACCACCGAGCGGCTGCGCCCGCGCGTGGCCGCGATGCTCAATCTCACCCCGGATCATCTCGACCGCCATAAGACCTTCGAGCGCTACGTCGGCGCCAAGGCTAAGATCTTTGCCAACCAGACGACGTCCGACTGTGCCGTGCTCAACGCCGACGACCCGGCCACGGCCGCCCTCGCCTCGCGCACGCGGGCGCGAGTGGTCTGGTTCAGCCGCCTCACCTCCCTCGATCACGGGATTTTCGTGCAGGACGGCTGGATCGTGGCCAAGCTCAACGGTCACACCGAGGCCATCTGCCCGCTCGCCGAGATCACGTTGCGGGGCCCGCACAACGTGGAGAACGTGCTCGCGGCCACCGCCGGCGCCCTCTGGATGGGTCTCTCCCCCGGGGCGATCCGCGCGGGCATTGGAGCCTTCCGCGGCGTCTCGCACCGCATCGAGCGCGTCACCGACGAGCGCGGCGTCGTCTACTACAACGACTCCAAGGGCACCAACGTCGCCTCGACGATCAAGGCGCTCGAGAGCTTCACGGAGCCGATCGTGCTGATCGCGGGGGGCAAGGGGAAGGGGCAGGACTTCTCCCCGCTCGCCGAGGCCGCGCGCGGTCGCGTGCGTCAGGCCGTGCTCATCGGGACGGACCGTCCCGCCGTGCGGGCCGCCCTCGAGGCCGCCGGCGTACCCTGCGCCGATGCCGCCTCCATGCGGGACGCGGTAGCCGCCGCCCGCTCCCTCGCGCGCGCGGGAGACGTGGTGCTGCTCTCCCCCGCCTGCGCCTCCTTCGACATGTTCGACAACTACGAGCACCGCGGCGAGGTCTTCATGGCCCTCGTCCACGAGCTGACCCGTGCCTAGGAAGCTCACCCCCGACCTCTGGCTCTTCGCGCTCATCGTCGCCCTCGTCTCCATGGGGGTGGTGATGGTCTACTCGGCGAGCGCCATCATGGCCGCCGATCGCTTCCACGATCCGCTGCACTTCCTCAAGCGGCAGGGGCTGTGGGTCCTGCTCGGTATGGGCGCCCTGTGGGCGGGCATGCGCTTCGACTATCGTCGCCTGGAGCGCCTTGTCGTCCCGCTCATGGCGGCGTCGTTCGTGCTCCTCGTCCTCGTGCTGGTGCCGCCCTTCGGCCAGGAAATCAACGGCACACGCCGGTGGCTGCGCCTGGGCTTTGTGTCCTTCCAGCCCGTGGAGCTCGCCAAGCTCTCGCTCCTCCTCTATCTCGCCTCATTCCTCGCTCGCCGCGAGGAGGCCATGGCGAGCTTCAGCCGGGGACTGCTCCCCCTCCTCCTCATGGCGGGCAGCATGGCGGGGCTGACCCTCCTGCAGCCCGACATGGGCAACGCGATGGTCCTGGTCATCCTGACCCTCGCTCTGGCGTATCTGGGCGGCGCGCGCGTCGCGCACATGGGACTCATCGCATCCGCCGCGCTGCCTCTGTGCGCGGTGGCCATCGCGATGAAGCCCTATCGCCTGCGTCGCATGGTCGCCTTCATGAATCCGTGGAACGACCCGCAGGGCTCGGGCTTTCAGATCATCCAGTCCTTCCTCGCCCTGGGCTCGGGGGGCTGGCTCGGCCGTGGCCTGGGCGAATCGAAGCAGAAGCTCTTCTACCTGCCCGAGGCGCACACCGACTTCATCTTCGCGATTATCGGAGAGGAGTTCGGCATGCTGGGCGCGGCGGTGGTGGTCGCCCTCTTCGCGCTCCTCATCTGGCGCGGCCTGCGCATCGGCCTGCGGGCCCCCGAGGCCTTCGGGTCGTATCTCGCCCTCGGCCTCACTGTGATGCTCGCCACCCAGACCCTCGTGAACCTGGGCGTGGTCACGGGCTCGTTGCCCACCAAGGGTCTGCCGCTGCCCTTCATCTCTTTCGGTGGCTCCGCGCTCACCATGACGCTCTTCTCCACGGGCGTCCTGCTCAATATCTCGCAGCACACGGGGACCAGCTAGATGACGCTTCATGGCTCTCCCTCTCCCCCGAGGGGAGAAGGTCTGGGTGAGGGGGATCGTCGCTAGTCATGTTCAAGAAATATCAGCAGCTTCACTTTGTGGGTATTGGTGGGGTCGGCATGAGCGGCATCGCCGAGGTCCTCCTCAATCTCGGTTACCGGATCACCGGCTCGGACCAGAAGCGCAACGAGACGGTCGAGCGCCTCGAGCGCCTGGGTGCCAAGGTCTACACGGGCCACGAGCCCTCCCACATCGAGGGCGCGCACGTGGTCGTGTACTCCTCGGCGGTGGCGCGCGACAACGTGGAGGTCCACGTGGCGCGTCAGCGCGGCGTGCCCGTCATCCCGCGCGCGGAGATGCTCGCGGAGCTGATGCGGCTCAAGTACGGCATTGCCATCGCAGGCACCCACGGCAAGACCACCACCACTTCCATGGTGGCGGAGGTGCTCGGCGCGGCGGGGCTCGATCCCACGGTGGTGGTGGGCGGGCGCGTGCACGGGCTTGGGGCCAATGCGCGCCTGGGTCGCGGGGAGTTCCTCGTAGCGGAGGCGGACGAGTCCGACGGCTCCTTCCTCAAGCTCACCCCGACCATCGCGGTGGTCACCACGATCGATGCCGAGCACCTCGATTACTACGCGGACCTCGACGCGATCCGCGCGGCCTTCCTCACCTTCGTGAACAAGGTGCCCTTCTATGGCTCGGCCGTCGTCTGCCTCGATCAGCCGAACATCCAGCAGGTCATTCCCCAGATCGAGAAGCGTGTGATCACCTACGGCATCGAGTCTGGCGCCGACGTGACGGCGCGGCGCCTCACCTACTCCGGCATGCAGTCGCAGTTCGAGGTACTCAACCGGGGCAAGCTCCTGGGTCACGTCGGCATCCAGGTGCCGGGCCGTCACAACGTGCTCAATGCGCTGGCTGCCGTCGGGGTCGGCCTCGACCTCGAGGTGCCGTTCGAGCGGATCCAGCAGGCACTCGCCGGCTTCGCGGGCGTGCAGCGTCGCTTCCAGGTCAAGGGCGAGGCCGTCGGTGTCCTCGTGGTGGACGACTATGGCCATCACCCCGCGGAGATCCGCGCCACCCTGGCCGCCGCCAAGGCCGGGTTCGATCGCCGGGTCATCACGGTGTTCCAGCCCCACCGCTACACGCGGACGCAGCATCTCCGCCAGGAATTCCTGACGGCGTTCTACCAGTCCGACGTGCTCATCGTCATGGACATCTATGCCGCGGGTGAGCTGCCCATTCCCGGCGTCCACGCCCAGGACCTCGTCGACGGGATCGCCGCCCACGGTCACCGCGAGGTCCTGTACATGGACGGCAACCGCTCGGGCATCCTCGACTACCTTTGCGAGTCCACTCGTTCCGGTGACCTCGTCCTCACCCTGGGCGCCGGAGACGTCGGCCAGCTGGGCGCGGAGCTGCTCGCGCGCCTCAGCGCTCCCAACAGGAGGCACTAAATGCTCGGAGAGATTCGAGGCGAGGTGCGGTTCAAGGAACCCCTGAGCTTCCATACCTCCTTACGCATCGGCGGGCCGGCGGACGTCTTCGTCGTCCCGCAGGATGTAGAGGACATCCGCCTCGCTCTGAGCTTCGCGGAGCGCGAGCAGCTGTCCGTCGAGATCATCGGAGGCGGCAACAACCTCCTCGTGCGTGACCGCGGGGTGCGCGGGGTCGTGCTGAAGATCGAGGGCTGCCTGGGGCGCGCGGAGTTCCACGGCGAGGAAGCCGTGGCGGGGGCGGGCGTGGGGCTCTCCGCGCTGATCCGCGAGGC
>DATGCY010000543.1:0-3272 GCA_035311385.1 Candidatus Methylomirabilota bacterium | reverse complement strand
CCGCTTCACCCTCTATCCCGACGTGGCGCCCACCCTCGAGAGGCTGGCCTCGCGCCACCGGCTCGCCCTCGTGTCCAACATCGACGACGATCTCCTCGCCATGACGCCCCTCGGGCGCACCTTCGATCTCGTGTGCACGGCAGAGCGGGCTTGCGGCTACAAGCCCGACGGCCGGCTCTTCCGTTATCTCATCGATCGGGCCGGGGTCGCGCTCGGCGAGATCTTCCACTCCGGGCAATCGCAGTTCACCGACATGGTGGGCGGCAAACCCCTCGGCCTCACCATCGCCTGGATCAATCGCCGTGGCCTCCAGCTGCATCCGAGCGTGCCGCGCCCCGACTTCGTGTTTTCGGGGCTGGCTCCGCTGGTGCCGCTCCTCGGGGCCGCGTGATCGTCCAGCGCGCATCGATGAAGCCTCGCCAGCGCGCCGGCGCACCGATGACGCGCCGGCGCTTCCTCGGCGCCGCCTCCGTCGGTCTCGGGCTGGCCAGTGGTGTTGCCGCCTGCGCCAGCACCAAGGGCGACATCGCCCCCAAGAGCGGCCGTCGCGTCGTGGTGATCGGAGCTGGATGGGGCGGGGCGACGGCGGCGCGCTACGTGCGCATGGCCGATCCCTCAATCGAGGTCGTCCTCCTCGAGCCGGGCCGGGAATTCGTGTCCTGTCCCTTCAGCAACCTCGTGCTGAGCGGGCTCCGGACCATGGACAGCCTCACCCGTCCCTACGATAGGCTGCGTGACCGGGGCATCCGCATCATCAACGAGGCGGCCACCGCCATCGAGCCCGACACCAAGCGCGTGCGCATCGGCGAGGGCTATCTCGCCTACGACCGCCTCGTCGTCGCTCCTGGCATTGATTTCCTCTGGGAGCAGATCGAGGGGCTGCCCGCGGCCCGTGACACCGTCCTGCACGCCTGGAAGGCGGGGCCGCAGACGGTGGAGCTGGCTCGCCAGATCCAGTCCATGGCCGACGGCGGTGTATTCGTCCTCACCGTGCCCCCCGTGGCCTACCGCTGCCCGCCCGGGCCCTACGAGCGCGTGTGCCAGGTCGCGTGGTACCTCAAGAAGAACAAGCCGAAGAGCAAGCTCATCGTGCTCGACGCCAACCCGAACATCGTGTCTAAGACCGCGCTCTTCCGCACGGCCTGGGAGGCCTATCCCAACATCGACTACCTCGCGTCGAACAAGGTCATCGCCCTCGACACCACCGCCAAGGAAGTCCGCACCGAGTTCGACCGCGTCAAGTACGACGTGCTCAACCTCATCCCGCCCCAGAGGGCGGGGGCCATCGCCGTGCAGGCGGACCTAGTCGGGGCGGACAAGCGCTGGTGCGAAGTGGACCACGTCACCTACGAGTCCGTGAAGCACAAGGAGATCCACGTCATAGGCGACGCCACCATCGGGCTGCCTGTGCCCAAGTCTGGTAACGTGGCCAACGCCATGGGCAAGGCGGCCGCGCTCAGCATCGTGAGCCTGCTCAACGGCAAGCCCGTGCCCCTCATGCCTCCAGGCAATACCTGCTACAGCTGGGTCAACGACCGCGAGGCCATCGCCGTGGTGAACGCGTACAAGATCGAGAACGGCAAGGTGGTACAGATCGAGCAGAAGTTCACCCCGGCGCAGAGCGTCTCCGTCGCTCAGCGCGCCGACAGCTGGCGGCTGAGCATCTGGTCGGACATGCTCTCGTGATGAACGTGCGCCTTGGGGTCGGCCTCGTCCTGGGGATTCTCGCGCTCCTCGCCCTGACGGAGGAAGGACGCGCGGCAGGCCCGCTCGACAATCCGGGTTTCGCCAAGGTCATCACGTGCTCCGCCTGCCACGGCGAGAACGGCAACAGCCGGACGAACATGATGCCGATCATCGCCGGCCTCGATCCCGCCTACTTCAAGAAGCAGATCGAGAGCTACGCCACGGGGAAGCGTCCTTCGCCGGAGATGGAGCCCTACGCGAAGGAGATCCAGTTCCTGGGCGTGGATCAGATCGCCGCGTACTTCGCGGCCCAGAAGCGCGAGCCCACGCCTATTCGCGTGACGATCAACCCCGCGCTGCCCTCGACGGCCGACGCCATCGCCAAGGGCAAGGTGGCCAGCGCCCCCTGCGTCATCTGCCACGGCGAAAAAGGCGCCGGCGATCCTGCCCGCCTCATTCCCGGGCTGGCCGGCCAGGCGCCCGGCTATCTCGCCCAGCAGATGCTGCTCTTCAAGCAGGACACCCGGGAGCCGGACGATCAGCTGCTTGCCGCCAAGAAGGCGGTGATGCGCGCCGTTCCCGACAGCCAGTTCGCGGACCTCGCCGCCTACTACGCCAGCCTGCGGTAACATCGCCGACCGTCCGGTCATCCGTGGCAGAATCTCGCGGGAGGAATTCTCCAACTCGTGCTCGAGTGGCTCTGGCTGATCCCCACCGGCTTCCTGATTGGCGCCTACGGTACCCTCATCGGAGCGGGGGGCGGCTTCATCCTCGTGCCCCTTCTCCTCCTCTTCTATCCCAATGAGAGCCCGGACACCATCGCGAGCATCTCGCTGGCCGTGGTTTTCTTCAACGCGTTCTCCGGCACCATCGCGTACGCCCGGCTCAAACGCGTGGACTATGGCTCCGGCCTGATTCTCTCCGCAGCCACCGTGCCCGGGGCCATCCTCGGCGCGCTCACCACGGGCTTCATCGCCCGCCGACCCTTCGACTTCATGGTCGGTCTCCTCCTCGTGGGCATCTCCGGCTTCCTTCTGATGCGACCCCGCACCGAGGCCGGCGCGTACCAGGGGCGTTTCCGCTTCGAGCGGCGGATGGTGGATCGGGGCGGGACGTCGCACGAGTGGAGCTACAACTACCTGATGGCCATCGTCCTCAGCATCGTCATCGGGTTCGTCTCGAGCCTCCTCGGCATCGGCGGCGGCTTCATCCACGTGCCCGTGATGATCAATTTGCTCAACTTCCCCGTGCACGTGGCCTCCGCCACCTCGCACTTCACCCTCACCGTGATGAGCTGCGTCGGCTCCGTGGTGCATCTGGTCACGGGCACCCTCGCCGGCACGTACCACCGCGTGATTCCGCTCGCCATCGGGGTCATCCTGGGCGCACAGGTGGGAGCTCGGCTCGCCCAGCGCATCCACGGGCGCTGGATCATCCGCGCCCTTGTCATTGCCCTGGCCTTCGTGGGCCTCCGACTGATCATCAAAGCGCTATAGCGGGAACCCGAACCGGGCTATCATCGGAACCCGCATGCGCCCGCCGTTCGAGCTGAGCCGGGGCCGCCCCGGCGCGGCGAGGGCTGAACA
>DATGCY010000542.1:0-3768 GCA_035311385.1 Candidatus Methylomirabilota bacterium | reverse complement strand
ACTGCGACCTTCCTGCGCGGAGAGCTCGTCTATGAGCGCGGGAAGATCGTGGGCTCCGCCCACGGCCGCTACGTGCCCCGCCCTTCCCTCTCTCCCTCCGTGAGGGAGAGGGCACGGTGAGGGTGGGCCGAAGATGTGCTCAACTTCTCCTCTATCTTCTCCCTTAGGGATCCGCAGTTCGAGCTGAGCCGCTCGCCGCGGAGCGATTCACTACTCTCCCTCATCCTGCCGTGTCCCCCTTCGCGGGCCGCAGTTCGAGCTGAGACAGGTCACGTTGCATCGCTCCTCAGCAAATGGGGGAGACTGCCCCCGTTTCGGCAGCTTGCCGAGGCGCGGAGTTTGGAGTATCTCCCTAAACGAGCCACGTACGGGCGAAGTGGGGAAGGGACGAGGGACGCAGGGGGCTGGCATGGGCGTTGCTCCCTGGGACGCTACGCTTCGTATCGCCACGTGAGGAGGACACTGTGATATCCACGATTCGACTCGTCGCCCTACTCGTCTCCGCCGTCGTCGTGCTCGTGGGCCAGGCCCACGCTCAGGGCGCGGTGGAGCAGGCCACCTTCGACCTGCCCGCTGTCCGCGACCCGCAGCTGGGCTCGCAGATCGCCATCGCCGACGCGCTCGGCTACTTCAAGGATGAAGGGCTCAACGTCACGGTGAAGTGGCAGCAGTCGGGCGGCGACATCATCACCCTCATGGCGAGCGGCCAGCAGGGCGTGGCGGGGGGCGGCAGCTTCGCGCAGATCGTGCTGGGGGGCCAGAGGCTCCCCGTGCGCACCATCGCCCCGCTGGCGAATATCGCAGGCACCCAGGGCTTCGTGCTCTCACCCAAGACCAAGCTCGCCAGCCCCAAGGACCTCGAGGGCAAGAAGCTCGCGCACACCCAGGGCAACTCGCAGGTGCTCATCCTCGCCAAGCTCGCCAAGCAGTACGGCTTCGACGCCAACAAGGTCACCCTGGTCAATATGCAGCCGTCGGAGGGCGTGGTCGCCGCCTCCAAGAATGACGTGGACGGCTTTCTGGGCTGGCAGCCCAACCTCTTCCGGCTCGTCAAGCTGGGAGGCACGATGTACACCACGGCCACCGTCTCGTACATCACGGGCAAGCCGGAGCCGCTCACCGGCGACAAGCAGCTCCTCCACGTCTACGCCTTCCTCCTCGCCTCGGACACGTGGATCAAGGAGAAACCCAAGACCCTCAAGGCGGTCATCCGCGCCCTCAAGCGCGGCAACGACTTGATGGTCAACGACCGCGCCAAGGCCCTCGACGTGCTCGAGAAGGCGCTCCGCATCGACGACAAGGACGCCCTCAAGGTCATGACGGACGCCAATCGCTATACCCTGGCCTTCGACGAGGACGCGGCGCTCGCCGTCCGTTCTCAGAGCGAATGGGCGCTGGACATCAAGCGCATTCCCAACCCCGTCTCCCCCGAGGATGTGTTTTCCACGGGGCTGATGTCGGAGATCGACCCGAAGCTCGTGACATGGAAGCCGAAGCGGTAAGACAGCCGGTGGCGGTCAGCGTCGCCGCCACGTCCTCGACCGCACCCGCGCGCATCTCACGACGGGGGCTCACGCGGCCCACCGTGATGGTGCTGCGCGCGGTGTCGCTCCTGCTCTTCTTCGTCCTCTGGTGGGGCGTGAGCCTCCTGAACGCGCACGTGTTCAAGGTGTTCAACCCCATTCTCCTCCCCGCCCCGGACGAGGTCTTGCGGACCGGCATCAAGATGGCGGCCTCCGGGGAGCTGCTCCGGCACATTACGGCGAGCCTCTCCCGCGTGCTGTGGGGCTTCGGCATCGCCGCTGCGCTCGGCATCGTGGTGGGCACCGCGCTGGGCCGCTCGAGACTCCTCGAGCATCTCGTGGAGCCGATGTTGGAGATGCTGCGGCCCATTCCGCCGCTGGCCTTTCTGCCCATGATGGTGCTGTGGTTCGGGATCGGGGAAGCCTCCAAGGTGGCCTTCATCAGCTACGCTGCCTTCTTCCCGATCTTCACCACCACCATCGAAGGCATCAAGTACGTCGATCCCGTGCTCATCCGGGCCGCGGCGAGCCTGGGAGCGACGGAGCGGCAGATCTTCTGGCACGTCGTCCTGCCCGCGGCCACCCCGAACATCATCACGGGACTTCGGCTCGCCTTCGGGCTCTCCTTCTTCGTCATCGTGGCCGCGGAGTTCATCGCGGCCGACTCCGGCCTGGGCTTTCTCATCAACGACGCGCGGACGTTCTTTCTCGTCTCCAACATGCTGCTGGGCGCGGCGGTGATCGGCGTCATCGGCGTGCTCGCCAACGTGCTCCTGCGCAAGCTCGAGGGCCGACTCCTCCGCTGGCGCAGCCAGGCCCGGGGCCAGGCATGAACTCGATCCAGATTCAGAGCGTGTCGAAGAGCTACGTCGAGGGCACCCTCGCCCTCGACGAGGTGAGCCTGGAGCTGCCGGAGAACAGCTTCACCTGTCTCCTCGGCCCCTCGGGCTGTGGCAAGTCCACCCTGCTCAACATGATCGCGGGCTTCGTCGAGCCCACCACCGGCCACATCTTCGTGGACGGCCACGAGGTGACGCAGGCGGGAGCCGAGCGCGGAGTGGTGTTCCAGGAGTACGCGCTCTTTCCCTGGCGCACCGCCATCGAGAACGTGGAGTTCGGCCCCATGATCCAGGGCCTGCCCCGGGCGGAGCGTCGCACGGTGGCCCGCCGATATCTCTCCCTGGTCGGCCTCGCCGAGCACGAAAACAAGTACCCGCGCGAGCTCTCGGGGGGCATGAAACAACGAGTGGCCATCGCACGCGTGCTGGCCAACCACCCGTCGGTGCTCCTCATGGACGAGCCCTTCGGCGCCCTCGACGCCCAAACACGCGAGGTGATGCAGGAGGAGCTGCTGCGCATCTGGGAGCAGGACAAGAAAACGGTGGTCTTCGTCACTCACAGCATCTCGGAGTCGATCTTCCTCGCCGATCGCATCGTGGTCATGGCCACTCGTCCCGGCACCATCAAAGAGATCGTGGACGTGACCATGCCGCATCCGCGGGATCGCTCCAGCGCCGAGTTCGTGGCGCTGGAGCGCGAGATCAAGCGCCTCGTCCGCGAGGAAGTCGCCAAGCTCGGAGTCACCTAAAGGAGAGCTGCCCATGGCCCGCCACGTCACCGTCGCCGCTGCCCAGATGGGTCCCAACAACGAAGGCGCAAGCCGCGAGGAGATCGTCGAGCGCATGCTCGCCCTCCTCGAGCAAGCGAAGCAGCAGGGGGTAGAGCTGATCGCCTATCCCGAGATGGCGCTCACCACCTACTTCCCCAAGAAGATTCGCAAGGACTTCGACCAGTTCTTCGAAACGGAGATGCCGCCCAAAGCCTTGGAGCCCTTGCTCCGCCGTGCCAAGGAAGCGGGCATCGCCGTGCACGCGGGCTTCTGCGAGAAGGCCGAGGGTAAGTACTTCAACACCGCCCTCCTCACCGACACTGCGGGAAGATTCTGCGGGACATTCCGGAAGATCCACCTCCCGGGCACTCGGGAGCCGGACGGCTTTGCCCAGGTCTACGAGCCATACTATTTCGCCCACGGCGATACCGGCTACAAGGTCTTCGACGCCTGCGGGGCCAAGGTCGGCATCGCCATCTGCCAGGATCGTCGCTATCCCGAAAGCTACCGCGCCCTCGCCCTGCAGGGCGCGGAGATCATCCTCATCGGCTACAACACGCCCATCTCGGCGCTGGCTCTCGACCTCAACGAGCTCTGCATGCGGGCAGGCGCCTATGCGAACGCCTGCTTCGTGGT
>DATGCY010000541.1:0-21270 GCA_035311385.1 Candidatus Methylomirabilota bacterium | reverse complement strand
CGTCTTGGGCCATGCGGAAGGTGTCGGGAAAGTCCGCCACGTCGGCCTGGGCGAGCATGGCCTTGCGTCCCATGGTGCCGATCTGATCCACCACTTCTTTGGCCTGCCGCTCGCTCGACACGTAGTTGACCGCCACGTCGGCGCCTTCCTGGGCGAGGGCGAGAGCAATAGCGCGACCGATGCCGCGCGAAGCGCCCGTCACGAGAGCCGTGCGTCCCTTGAGCTGCATGGCTGATCTCCTCTGGAGAGTGGAGAGAGGGGACGAAATGAAGCGAGAGTATAGCAGTGAGAAGACGTCGCTGCTTGAGAGGGTTGACGCGCGGTGTTAGACTTTCCGCATGGCGTACGTCATCAAGCGCTATTCGAATCGCAAGCTCTACGATACCCAGGAGAGTCGCTACGTCACCCTCGAAGAGCTCGAGGAGCTGATCCGCGCCGGCAAGGAAATCTCGGTGGTGGATGTCTCCACGGGTGAGGATCTCACCTCCGTCACCCTCGCCCAGATCATTCTGGAAAACGAGCGGAGCCGTCGGGCGGGATTGCCCACCGCGTTCTTGCACCAGCTCATCAAGCACGGCGAAGCCTGGCAGGACTTCGTGCAGAAGTCCATGAAGTCGAGCCTGGAGGGCATTCTCTCGAGTCAGCGCGAAGCCGAACGCGTCTTTCGCGAGCTGGCCGCGCGAGCGGGATGGATGGCGGCCGCGCCTGGCGAAGCCAAGGCGGAAAAGAAGAACGAGACCACCGCAGAGGCGGACGCTCTCCGGAGCGAGGTGGCGACGTTGCGCGAGCAACTGCGTACCCTCGAAGAGCGGCTGGAGAAGAAGCGCGAGAAGTAGGAAGGGCCGGGCGCGAGGCCCGGCCCTTCGCGTCGAATGGCCGTCGCGGACGGTCAGGCGAGGGGGGAAGAGAGTGACTTCACCTTGCTCGCGACCTGCGCGAACGTGGCCTGGATGTCCTTGCCCGTCTGCTCCGCCGTCACCTGGAGCCGCTCCGCCGAGCGCGTCATGGCCTGCGCATTGCTCTCCAGGATCTTGAAGGCCTTCTGAGCGCTCTCCACCGAGTCGAGCACACCCTTCTGGTAGACGCTCAAGGGATCGCGCGGGGCCTCCTGCAATTCGCCCTGCCGCCGCAGCAGATAGGATTGGCTCTCCTTCAGCGCTTCCACCGCCGAGGAGGACAACTCCGCGTAGAGGCGGACGCCTTCCTTGGCCGTGCTGGCCGAGAGATCCACGAGGTCGCGCATGATCTTCTGGTTCGCCTCCGCGAACACGGAGAACGCCTCCACGGCGCGGCCTGTCATCTGGGAGAACAACTCGTTCGCCTGCGTGGTCGTATTCATTGCAGCTTCTCCTTCTGCGACTGGTGAAATGCTCCGTTGGTGCTCCGTCAACGAGGTCACGATAACGCGATGAGTCAATCGGGTCAAGACAATTTGTTGCGTTGCGTTATCGTGGAAATGATATAGGGGAGTGGCCTCGAGGATACAGCTCGTAAGTACCTGAAAAAAAGGAAGTCATGAGGGCTCCCTGGTGGTTTTCGCTGGTCTGCCTGGCCCTGACGGGATGTGCGTCGGCCAAGCCGGAGCTGAAGGGTCCAAACGAGGCGGAACGGGCACAGATCGATCAGGCGCTGGCGCCACTGGTCGCCGCCTCGGGTATCTGCCAGGGCCACGAGAAGTGTCCGATCGGCGTGGGCGTCATCCAGCTCAGGAGAATCGACATGGCAGTCGGGCCGCACCCGCCGAACAAATTCGGGCTGACCATCACCTCGGGTGCGCTGCGCAACCTGCAGCCGTCCGAGCTGCAAGCCGCCCTCGCGCATGAGCTGGGCCACGTGCAGCTGGGACACTTCGACACCCGCGCGGAGCGGCGCCAGACGGAGCCGCCGGGAGCCGCGAAGATTGTCGGAAGCGACGAGGCGCTGCGCCGCAATCGCGCCTTCGACCGCGAGGAGGAGTTCGCGGCGGACCGCTACGCCGTGGAGCTACTCGATCGCCTGCCTGGCAGTCCGGGACACGGCTGCACCGACATGCTCCTGCTTCTCGAGCGCCTCGATCTCGAGATGACGGCGCCGGGCTGGTCGAGCTGGCTCAGCACCCATCCCACCCCCGCCGCGCGGCTCCAGGCGATCCAGGCCCAGTGCGGCAAGAAGCCATGAGCCTGTCCCGCCTCGGCGACGAGAATATCCAGCGCTATGGCGAGTACGAAGCGCTCGCCTTCGAAGGACGGCGCTGGACCAACGTGGATCAACATCGCGCGGCGTGCCGCACGGCGCACGCGCTCCAGCGCCTCGGCGTTGAACCGGGCGATCGCGTGATCGTGATGCTGCCCAACTGTCCCGAGGTGATGCAGAGCTACGGTGGCATCCTGCGCGTAGGCGGGGTGATCGTGCCCGTGATCTTCCTTCTTGGCGAGGCGGAGGTGGCCCACATCCTCGCCGACTCCGAGGCGAAGGTCGTAATCACGTCATCCGACATGCTCTGGAAGGTTGAGAAGCAGATAGGCGTGCTCCCGAGCCTCCACCACGTGCTCCTGATAGATGGTGGCGGGCAGGGGAACGTGCGCTCCTTCGCGGAGGAGATTACCCGCGAGAGCGACCACTTCGACGCGGTGCCCCGGGCAGAAGGCGACCTCGCGGTCATCTTGTACACCTCGGGAACCACCGGCACGCCGAAGGGGGTGGCCCTTTCTCACGCCAATCTCGAGTCCAACGCCCGCTCCGCGGCTTCCCTCTCCGAGCTGGATCGCGAGCGGTGGGGGGTGGGCGTGCTTCCTCTCTCCCACTCCTATGGGCTGACCGTGATGAACGCGGGGCACATCCTGGGGACGCGGGCCGCGCTCCTGCGCTGGTTCAATCCCGAGGACGTTCTGCGCACGATCCAGGAGTTTCGCGCCGAGGCCATGTCGGGCGTGCCGACCATGTTCGTATACCTGCTGCACTATCCCGAGGCCTCTCGCTATGACACCTCGACCATGCGGCTGTGGGGCTCGGGGGCGGCGCCTCTCCCCGTCGAGATCGTCGAGCCCTTCGAGCGGCGTTTCGGCGGTAAGCTGCTCGAGGGCTACGGCCTCACCGAGGCATCTCCGGTGGTCTCGGCCCACCGCCTCTCCGGCGTCCGCAAGCTCGGCTCTGTCGGCCCGCCCATACCGGGTGTGACTGTGTCCATCCGCGACGACGAGGATCGCGCCCTTCCGGCGGACGAGGTAGGCGAGGTGTGCGTGCGCGGGCCGAACGTCATGGTCGGCTACTATCGCAATCCCGAGGAGACGGCGAGGACCATCCGCGGCGGCTGGCTGCGCACGGGCGACATGGGACGGCTGGACGTCGACGGCTTCCTCTACATCGTCGAGCGCAAGAAGGACCTGATCATCCGTGGCGGCTTCAACATCTATCCTCGCGACGTGGAAGAAGCGCTGTACGCCTTCCCTGCGGTGGCGGAGGCGGCAGTGATCGGCCGCCCCGACAGGCTCATGGGCGAGGAGGTCGTGGCCTTCGTCGTGCTCAAGCCGGGACAGACGGCGACGGCCGACGAGGTCATGAGTTTCTGTCAGAGCCGCCTCGCCCGCTACAAGTGCCCGAAGGAGATCCGCTTCGTCGACGCTCTACCCAAGAGCCCCGTGGGCAAGATCCTCCGCAAGGAGCTCCGGGGCCAGGCCCGCACACAGACGTGAGGGAGAGGCGCGATGGCTGAGACGTCGCTGGCCCGGATGTTCTGGAATCGCGTGGAGAAGAGCGCGCTGCGGCCCGCTCAGCAGCTCAAGCAGCACAAAGGCTGGACGACGCTGACGTGGCGCGAGGTAGGCGAGGCGGTGCGCGAGATCGCGTCGGGGTTGGTCGCCCTCGGCCGCCGGCCCGGTGAAGCAGTGGCCATCCTCTCCACGAGCCGCGCCGAGTGGGTGCAGGCGGACTTCGCTATCTTCTCGGTGGGCGGGGTAACCATTCCCATCTACCCGAGCTATCCGCCCGACCTGATCCAGTACATCGTGAACGACGCCGGGGTGAAGACGCTCATCGCGGAGGATCCCATCCAGCTCGCCAAGGTGTTAGAGGTCGAGGCGTCCATGCCGAACCTCGAGCAGATCGTGATCATCCACGGCTACGAGGGGCGAGAGCCGTCGCCGCGCATCTTCACCTGGGAGGCGTTTCGCCGCCTCGGCCGCGACCACGCCGATGGGCTCAAGACCGAGCTCGCCTCGCGCGTGGACGGTATCAAGACCGACGACGTCGCCACCATCGTCTACACCTCGGGCACCACGGGGCCGCCCAAGGGAGTGGTCCAGAGCCACGGCAATCATCTCTCCGCCCTGGAGTCGGCGGCCCAGACCAGCACCATCGCCGAAGGGGACGTGCACCTCCTCTTCCTGCCTCTCGCGCATTCCTTCGCCCGCCTCGAGTCCTTCATCGGCGTGCATCGGGGGCTCTGCACCGCCTTCGCCGAGAGCATGGACAAGCTCCGCGAGAATCTCCCCGAGACGCGCCCGCACTTCCTCTGCAGCGTGCCCCGCGTCTTCGAGAAGGTCTACGCGGGGGCCATGGCCCGCGCCGAGGGGGGCTCACCCGCCAAGCGGAAGATCTTCCACTGGGCAGTGGGCGTGGGCAAGGAGGTCTCGAAGCTCAAGCAGGCCAAGCGTCCGGTGCCGGGGGCGCTCGCCTTCAAGTACCGCCTCGCCGAGAAGCTCGTTTTCTCCAAGATGCAGGCGGCGCTGGGCGGCCGGCTGCGCTTCGCCGTGTCGGGCGGCGCCCCCCTCTCCCGCGAGATCGCGGAGTTCTTTCACGCCGCAGGCATCCTCATTTTGGAAGGCTACGGGCTGACCGAGACCTGCCCCGTCCTCACCAACAACCGCGAGGACGACTACAAGTTCGGCTCGGTGGGCAAGCCCATGCCGGGGGTCGAGGTGAAGATCGCCGCTGACGGCGAGATCCTCGGACGTGGCGGCAACATCGCGCAGGGTTACTTCAAGAAGCCTGAGTCGACCCGCGAGGTCTTCCTCGACGACGGCTGGTTCGCCACGGGCGACATCGGGCGCTTCGACGAGGACGGATTCCTCTTCATCACGGACCGGAAGAAGGATCTCATCGTAACGGCGGGCGGCATGAACATCGCGCCCCAGAACATCGAGAACCTCCTCAAGAGCGATCCGTTCGTCAGCCAGGTCATGGTCCACGGTGACCGGCGCCCGTACCCGGTGGCCCTGATCACCCTCAACCCCGAGGAGCTGGCGAAGTTCGCCCGCGCGCAGGGAATCATGGCAAGCGACCCCACGGTGCTCGTGACGCATCCCAAGATCGTGGAGCGCGTGCAGCGCACGGTCGACCAGAAGAACTCGGAGCTCCAGTCCTACGCCAAGATCAAGAAGTTTGCGATCCTGCCCGAGGACTTCACGGTGGAGAACGGCGCGCTCACGCCCACCCTCAAGGTCAAGCGCAAGGTGATCAGCGAGCGGCACCAGGCGACCCTCGACGCCCTCTACCGGTGAGCCTGCTTCCCGAGGCATTTCGGCTCGACGGACGCGTGGCCATCGTCACGGGGGCCAGCCGAGGTCTCGGACGCTCCATCGCCCTCGCGCTCGCGGAGGCGGGGGCAGACGTGGCGGTGGCCGCCCGCTCCGAGAAAGACCTCCAGGACACCGCGGCGGCCGTCGAAGGACAAGGACGTCGCGCGCTGGTCCTCCCTACCGATGTCACCGTGTACGCTCAGGTCGAAACGCTGGTAGAGCGCACAGCGGCGACGCTGGGGCGGCTCGATATCGTCGTCAACAACTCGGGCATCGCCACCGTGATGCCGCTGGCCGAGATGGCGCCGGAGGACTTCCGCCGCAGCCTGGAGGTGAACCTCGTCGGCGCCTTCAACGGCTGCCGCGCGGCGGCGGGCCGTCTCATCGCCCAGAAGTCCGGTAAGGTCGTGAATCTCGCCTCCATGCTCGGCGCCAGCGGGCTCTCTGGCTACACCGCGTACTCCGCGTCCAAGGGCGGGGTGATCGCCTTGACCAAGGCCCTGGCCGTGGAATGGGCCCGGCACAACATCCAGGTCAACGCCATGGCGCCCGGCTGGTTCGTCACGGACATGAACAGCCAGGCCTTCGACGATCCCCGAATCCGCGAGCGGCTGCTGCGTGACGTGCCGGCCCGCCGCACGGGCAAGCTCGAAGAGATCGGCCCGCTCGTCGTCTACCTCGCCTCCTCCGCCTCCGACTACATGACCGGCCAGACGGTGTTCCTCGATGGTGGTCACAGCGCGGTGTGACGACACTCCAGCGGACTGCCCTAACCTTCTCTCTCCCACGGTCAACATGCCAAAAGGCATGTTGAGGCTCGAATGAAACGGATGCGCCGCTGCGGCTTGCCGCCCCGTCGTGGGCTCCGGTAGGATGACCAGCATGCGCGCGGCGATGCTGCACGGCCCCCGGGAGCTTCGCGTCGAGCCGCGAGAGTTGCTGGCTGCCGCGGCCGGCGAGGTCGTCGTGCGCGTGGCCGCTTCCGGGCTTTGCGGTACGGACTACCGGATCTGGAGCGGCGATCGCCCCGTGGCCTATCCCCTCGTTATGGGCCATGAGTTCATCGGCAAGGTCGCCGCCGTGGGGGCTGGAGCGGAAAGCCTCCGCCCCGGTCAGCGCGTGGCCGTCGAGCCGAACTTCTCGTGCGGGACCTGCCCTCTCTGCCGGGAGGGGAACCGCAACCTCTGCCTCTCGCGGACCGCGCTCGGCATCGATGTGCACGGCGGCTTTGCGGAGGAGGCACGGCTGCCCGCGCGCTGCTGTTGGCCGGCTCCCGCCGGAGTGAGCGACGACCAGCTCATGCTCGCCGAGCCGCTCGCGGTGGTGGTGCGCGCCGTGAGGCGCGGCGAGGTTCGGGCGGGGGAGAGCGCGGCCGTGCTCGGAGTGGGCGCCCTCGGACTTCTCGCCATCCAGGTGCTCAAGGCGCGCGGTCTGCGCGTCCTCGCGGTGGGTCGGACGAGCCGCCGCAACGAGCTGGCTCGGACGTTGGGGGCGGACGACTTCACCACCACGGAGGTGGGAGGCGGTGTGGCGGCGGCGCGGGCCTTCTCGGGACGCGAGGGCGTCGACGTGGTGATCGAGACGGCGGGCACGGCCCGCGCCGTCGAGCAGGCTCTCGAGCTCGCGCACCCAGGGGGACGCGTCGTGCTCACCGGGCTTCCCCATGAGGCCTCCACGGTGAACTTCTTCTCCGTCGTGCGGCGCGAGATCCGCATCGTGGGTTCCATGATCTACCGCCAGGAGTTTCCCGAAGCCGTGCGCCTGCTCGCTGATGGGACTGTCCGAGCCACGCCGCTCATCACTCACCGCTTCCCGCTGGAGCGCATCCAGGACGCCTTCGCCGCTCATCAGTCGCCGGAAGCCATCAAGGTCTGCGTCGTCATCTGACCGTGCTCGCCGCCTCCCTGAACGGCATCCGCGCCCACTCCGAGTGGTGCGGCGAGGGCGATCCCGAGCTGCTCGTCAACGGACTGTCCGCGCTCTCGGCGACTGGTTGTTCCCCATCACCATCGAGTGCTGGGGCGACGTGAACCGCGCCGTGCCGGGCCCCCTGCGCGGCTGACCCGATGAGCGGACGGCTCGAGGGCAAGACCGCCGTCGTCACCGGCTCGACCAAGGGCATCGGTCTTGGCATCGCCCGCGCGTACGTGCGCGAGGGCGCGCGGGTCGTGATCAACTCGCGAAGCGCCGAGGACTGCGCCGGCATCGTCCGCGAGCTGGGGTCGGCCGCGGTGGCCGTACCCGCGGACCTCTCCTGCTCCGAGGAGGTTCGCCGCCTCGCCGCGGAAGCGCTCGCCGCTCTGGGCCGCGTGGACATTCTCGTCAACAATGCGGGCCAGCCCCGAGTGGCGCCCTCGGAGAGCCTGCCCGAGGCGGACTACCGCTACACTCTCGACCTCAACCTGAACGGCTGCTTCGTCCTGACCCAGGAGATCGTGCAGGGGATGCTGGCGGCCGGCCGCGGCTGCATCATCCACGTGAGCAGCATGAACGGCAGCGTGCCCTTCCCGCAGCGGCTGGCCTACTGCGTCTCGAAGGCTGGGCTCAACATGATGACCAAGGTCATGGCCATCGAGTGGGCGGCGAGGGGTGTGCGGGTCAACGCGATCGCGCCCGGCTACGTGCAGACGGAGTTCATCACCATGCTGTCCGCGCGGGGCGTGCTCGACGCCGAACGGCTCGCCCGCCGGACGCCCATGGGCCGGATCGGGACACCTGAGGAAATAGGTGAAGTGGCGGTGTTTTTGGCTTCCCCGGCGGCATCTTACATTACGGGCGAGATCCTCACGGTCGATGGGGGGTGGTCTTCCTACGGTTACCTCTGATAGGTTGGCCGGAGGGGCGTAAACAATCAGATACACCGAGCCGTCTGATGCTCGGGAGGCTAGGGTGCGATCGCGTGCTATCGGCCTAGGCGTCATGGTCCTCGCGGGAGCCGTCATGGCCGCCTGTTCGAGCGCTCCTGTCCAACCTCAGGCCTCCAGGCCAGCGCCTCCTTCGGTCACGACGCAGGTCGCCGCCGCACCAAGCCGCATCTCCATCACCCTTCCCCCTTCGTCCCTCACAAGCGACGAGCGGATCATCCACGTGCTCAATCGCCTTGGCTACGGTCCGCGTCCGGACGACGTCGAGCGGGTGAGGCAGATGGGTCTCGCCGCTTACATGGAGCGTCAGCTCGATCCTGGGCGTCTGCCCGACGAGCGTGCCGAGGCCGCGGTGCAGATGTTCCCCGCGGTGGCCCTGAACATCACGGACGTTCTTCACAGCTATCCCGAGCCCGATCGTAAGCTGCTCGCCAAGGTGCAGTCGGGCGAAATGAGCCAGCAGGAGCTGCGACAGATGGCGCCCCTCGAGAAGCGTCCGGCGCGGATAAGCGCCGAGCTCCAGGCGGCCAAGCTCACCCGAGCCGTCCTCTCCGAGCGGCAGCTCGAGGAAGTAATGGTCGATTTCTGGTTCAACCACTTCAACGTGGATGCCCGCAAGGGCGCGGTGAAGTGGATGGTCGCCGACTACGAGCGCACGGCCATCCGTCCGCATGCTCTCGGCAAGTTCCGGGATCTTCTCCTCGCCACCGCACGGCATCCGGCCATGCTCTTCTATCTCGACAACTGGATGTCTACGAGGGCGGACCTCGTGGTGCGGACGGGACCGCAGCGCGGGCGCCAGATGGGGCTCAACGAGAACTATGCCCGCGAGATCATGGAGCTTCACACCCTGGGGGTAGACGGCGGCTACACCCAGCAGGACGTGATCTACGTGGCGCGCGCCTTCACCGGGTGGTCCATCGAAAAGCCGCGAGAGCAGGGGACGTTCGTGTTCCGCGCGGCCGCCCACGACCAGGGGGAGAAGCACGTCCTGGGCCACGTCCTCCTTTCCGGAGGCGGCGAGGCCGACGGCGTGCGCGTGATCGACATCCTGTCTCGTCACCCGTCGACGGCGACGTTCATCGCCACCAAGCTCGTGCGCCGCTTCGTGAGCGACGATCCCCCTTCCGCTCTCGTGCAACGGGCGGCGCGAACGTTTCGCGATACCGACGGCGACATCCGTCGCGTCATGGTGACCATCCTGAGTTCGCCCGAGTTCTTCTCGCCCGAGGCCTATCGCGCCAAGATCAAGACTCCGCTTGAGATCGTGGCGAGCTCCGTGCGCGCCCTCGACGGCGAGCTCACCCCGCCCGTGGGCGCACCACTGCAGGCAGGCGGCGGCTTCGCCCTCGCCCAGCAGGTGGGAAAGCTCGGCGAGCCGCTCTATCAGCAGCAGCCGCCCACCGGCTATCCGGACGTGGCGGAGGCGTGGGTGAATACGGGGGCACTACTCAACCGCATGAACTTCGCCCTCGGCCTGACCGCGAACCGCGTGCCCGGCGTGCGGGTGGATCTCGCTCGGGCCGTGGGCGCGGCGGACCGCCGCCGGCCCGAGCGCGTGCTCGACATGCTCCTCGTCTCAGTGCTCCACGGCCAGGCCACCCCGGAGACGCGGGCCGTGCTCGCCGCCCAGCTCGACAATCCGGAGATCATTCGCGCCACCGCCGACGACCGCGGCCCCGCCAACACGGACGTGGAGAAGCTCGCCGCGCTCGTGCTGGGCTCGCCCGAGTTCCAGAGGAGATAGGGCCATGCGCTGCTGCACCCGCCGATCGTTCATGAAGGCTGGCGCTCTCGCCCTCCTCGGGATGGGCTCGATCCCGCGCTTCCTCGTTCGCACCGCCTACGCCCAGGGCACGCCGGCGCGACCCAAGGTGCTCATCGCGGTGTTCCAGCGGGGGGCGGTGGACGGGCTCAGCATGATCGTGCCCCACGGTGATCCGAGCTACTACAGCGCGCGCGGAAGCATCGCAGTGGCCCGGCCCGCCGCGGGCAACAGCGAGGCCACCCTCGACCTCGACGGCTTCTTCGGGCTGCATCCCGCCATGAGTCCGCTCAAGCCGCTCTGGGGCGATCGGCGCCTCGCCATCGTCCACGCCTGCGGCTCCCCCGACACCACGCGCTCGCATTTCGACGCCCAGGACTATATGGAGTCGGGCACGCCCGGGGTGAAGACCACGGCGGAGGGTTGGCTTGCGCGCGGGCTCCAGGCCACGCCCGTCGACGGCGCCTCGCCCTTCCGCGCGGTGGCCATGGGAACCCAGCTTCCACGGACCCTCCGGGGAGATATCGGCGCGGTGGCCATGGGGGCGGTGGCGGACTTCGACGTGAAACAGGAAATGAGGGGAGCAGCCGCGGGCGGGGTCAATGCGCGGCGGGGCTTCGAGTCGCTGTACGAGCAGGGCGTGCACGACGTCCTCCACGGCACGGGCCGCGAGACCTTCGACGCGGTGAAGCTGCTCAAGGCCGCCAATCCTCAGCGCTTCCCGCCCGAGCACGGCGCGCAGTATCCGCGGGGTCGGCTCGGCGACAGCCTGCGGCAGATCGCCCAGCTCATCAAGGCCGACGTTGGGCTCGAGGTCGCCTTTGCCGACGTGGGGGGATGGGACACGCACGCCAACCAGGGCAACGAGCGCGGGCAGCTCGCGCTCCGTTTCGCAGAATTCTCCCAGGGCCTGGCCGCCCTCGATCGTGATCTGGGGGAGCGCATGCGCGACGTGGTGGTGCTGACCATGTCGGAGTTCGGCCGCACCGTGCGCGAGAACGGCAACCGGGGTACCGACCATGGACATGCCACGGCCATGCTCGTCCTGGGCGGTGCCGTGAAGGGCGGACGTGTGGTGGGGAAGTGGCCGGGTCTGGCCCGCGACCAGCTCTACGAAGGGCGCGATCTCGCCGTGACCACGGATTTCCGTCAGCTCTTCGCGGAGGTCGCGGTTCGCCATCTCGGCGTGCCGAGCGCCGCTCCGCTCTTCCCCGGCTTCGCCACGAATCCCACCCGCTATCCCGGAGTGCTCGTGTAGACTCGGCCGCATGTGGCAAGTCCTGGCACTGACAGCCGCACTGTGCCAGGTGCTCCGCAACACGGTGATGAAGCGCCTCGGCCACGAGCTGGACGAGTACATGGCGGTGTGGGGGCGCTTCACGTTTCTCCTGCCCTTCGCGGCCCTCTTCGTCCTCTGGCACGGCGTGCCCGTCGTCAAGCCCGGCTTCGTTTGGGTGTGTTTCCTTTTCGCGGTCTGCCAGATCATCTCGGTGATGGCGCTGTCCAAGGCGCTCAAGCTCTCGCCCATCTCCATGGTGACGGCGCTCTGGAAGGTGAGCCTGCTCGTCCTCGTGGTGCTGGGCTACGTCACCCTCAAGGAGAAGCCGAGCATCCTCGGGGTGGCGGGCATCCTCATCAGCATGAGCGGCGTCTATCTGCTCAACGTCCAGCGCTCCCACATCTCCTGGTGGGCGCCCCTCAGCGTGCTGTTTACCGATCGCGGCCTGCGCTACACGCTCCTCTCCGCCCTGTTCTTCGCTCCCGCCGTCATCACGATCAAGTGGGCCATGCAGCTCTCCGATCCCTACATGGGCACCCTCGGTGGCTATCTCGCGGCGAGCCTTCTCGTCACCCCGATCGTCCTCATGACTTCGAGGCAGTACTTTGCCGCCGTGCCCCGCCACTGGCTGGCCTTCGTGTCCTTCGGGCTCTTCGCCGCCCTCAATACCGTGACCCAGGGCCACGCCTATCTGCTGACGCTGTCGTCGTACGTGGAGGCGGTCAAGCAGGTGGAGATCCTCTTCGCCCTCGGCATTGGCGTCGTGCTTTTTCACGAGCGCCAGAAGGTTCGTGAGATCATCCCGGGGGCCATGGTCATGCTCGCGGGCGTGGTCCTCCTCTCTCTCGCCGCCTAGACCATGAAGCTCCGTGCCCTCACTCTCGCGCTCGTCTTCGCCCTCGCCGGCTGCGGGCCGTCGAGCAAAGAGGACATGGTCGCCAAGGCCCGCGACGTGAAGACGCGCGCTGAGCTCGAGCGTGCCCTCGGCAAGCCCGACGACGTCCGCAAGCTAGGGCCTCTGGAGAAGTGGACGTACCGGGCGAAGAACGGTCAGGTGGTCTTCGTCCTCGTGGGCGACAGCGTCAGCCTCGAGGCGACCGCGCCCGCGGAGAAGAAGGACTAAAGCCGGCGGCGGGGAAACACGGAGACGGGCGACCCCGCCGCCAGCATCACGGACACGGGCTTCTCGGCGGCGAGCGCGCCCCAGGCGGGGCCGTACACCGCGGCCCAGTCGAGATCGAGGCTCCACGAGCGCACCGGGTACACGTCCCACACGGGATGCCTCACTTCGTAGCCGATGGGATGGCCGCGCCGGGTGCGACCGAAGCCCCAGTGGTGCTCCTTGAAGAAGTGCTCGTCGCTGTCCTCGGCCGGCCGCGTGGCGGGCTTGTGGCCGTTCACCTCTACGCGGTGGTGCCGTCCCCGCCAGAGAAGGCGGCGCTCTGCGAGCACCTCGGAGGCGCCCTCATCCACGCGGCTCTCGATGGGGGCGACCAAGTAGGGCTCGTGATAGAGGGCGCGGGCGAGCCACGAGACGAGGGGCTTCGGAACCAACTCGCGCACGAAGACGACGCCCCGGCGAGCGCCATCCGTCACGTAGAAGCGCAGGTTGATCTCCGGGAAATCACGGGCCCCCGGCCAGGTCACTCCCCACACGCGCGTGTCGACGAAGTCGAAGGCGACGAGGCTCGCGAAGGCGCGGCCGTCGCGCGTGTCGAGGCGCAGTCCGGCGGGCAGGTGGGGCTCGAGGAGGGGCGGCGGCACCTCGTAGGTGAGGATGGCCAGGTTCGACCAGCGCGCGGTGAGGAACGGCCGTTGGATCGTCCGCATCGGCACGGTGCTCACGGCGAGGGCCCGCCCCCTTTTAGATCTCGGGGTGCTTGCCGTGCGAGACGCGAACGACCGTCTTGATACCGCCGCGCACCCCGAAGTCGCCGATGACTTCAATCCAGCGCGGCCCGGCCGCCGCCACGAAGTCGTTGAGGATGCGGTTCGTCACGTCCTCGTGAAAGGCACCCTCGTCGCGATAGGACCAGATGTAGAGCTTGATGCTCTTGAGCTCCACGAGCTGCTGGTCCGGCACGTAGCGCACGCGGATGGTCGCGAAGTCGGGTTGGCCGGTCACCGGACAGAGGCAGGTGAACTCCGGGATCTCGAGGGAGACCTCATAGTCACGGTCCGGGTGCGGGTTGGGAACGACCTCGAGCTCCCGGCGGGGGCGGCTCGGCATGCGATCAGTCTACTACCGCGTCGCCCCGGCCGGACGCGCTCGCCAGAGGGCCTCCCGCGCCCGATCGAGGACCGTCGTCGGCACCTGTTCGAGCAGGATGATGCTCGTGCCGCGGCGCTCGACGGCGAAGCCGCGCCCGTCTTCCGACCACACCACGAGGCCATGGGGACGGACCGCGGCCTTCCCGGCGAGCCCGGGATGCCGCCGCTCCACCGAGGCTTTGAGCTGGTCGGCAAGGCGGCCCCCCGCCGCCGCGTCCGCCACCGTCACGCAATAGGCAATGGTGAAGCGGCCCGCCGTGTCCTCCCAGATGCGATAGCGATCGCCGCGCCATCCCTTGGCGGCGCGCAGGCCCTCGGTGTCCCCCAGATGGAGGGCGAGGACGGCGCCCAGGGCGAATTCGCCGAGGTCGTCCTCAGAGACGTGCTGCAACCCGGGGAGGAGCGGGGAGAGATCGGGAATCGTCACGGGCAGCGGATCCTCGCGCGTGTCGAGGTACTTCTCGGGATGGAGGATCTGGGTGGTGGAGCGGGGAGGGTCGCGGTAGATCACGCTCATGCTCGACCACGGCTGTCGCTTCCTGACCTGGTAGATGAAGCCGAGGCCCTCGATGTAGGGGAAGAGCAGAAGATCCCGCACGAACTTCGGGGCCTTGGCGATGACGGGGCCGCCCGAGCTGCTCGCGATCAGGCCCTGGGTCGTCGAGAGATCGGGCAGGCGGCTGATGTCGATGCCCTGCGGCTTGAGGAGGAGGTCGAAGGTGAGGGCCACGGCCTCGCCCTCGATGAGGGCCTGCCGCGCGAGGAGACGATCGCCCTGGCCGGGATCAGGCGAGATGAAGCTGTCGATGGGCAGCTCGCGATCCTGGAGGGCATGCACCAGCTCGTGCATGAGGGCGGCGCGCTGCTGATCCGCGGGAAGCCAGTCGCCCACCACCATGACCTTGCCGAGCGGATCGTAGTACGCCGAAACCTGCTCCTCGAGGAGGTCGAGGAAGAGGCGCTGCAGATCGTAGTCGGCGGGCAGCACGCCCCACGCCACCATGCTCTTGCGCTCGGCCTCGAGCTGGTTCTGGGAGTAGCGCCGCTTGATCTCTTGCTCGATGAAGCGCCGGTTGTCCGCGCGCGAGCGCACGAGCACGGGCGGCGGCGCACCCGGTGAGGCGATGCTCCGGATCTCGGCGAGCTGATCGTAGAGCGGGCCAGCCACTGCTTCGAGGGCGGTCTGTTGCTCCGGGCTCGAGGGCTGCGCGCGGAGAAGGAGCGGCGTGGCGAGGGCGGCGAGGGCGAGGAGCAGCGCCAGCAGACGGGAACGAGCCATGGCTCGATAGTACCCCAGGCCCTCGCCGATCCCGTCGTCCCCGCGGTCCTCAGCGACGCGCGGTGAGCGCGATGCCGGCGACCACGAGGAGGGTAGAAAGCGCGAGCTCCGGAGAGAGACCCTCGCGGTTGACGGCGGCGGCCACGAGCACGCCCCAGATCGGCGTGGTCAGCGCCATGGTGGCGAGCCCGCTCGGCCGATAGATCTGCAGGAGCTTGGCGTTCAGGAGGAAGTTGAAGCCGCCCACGAGGGCGCCCTGGAAGAGGATGGACAGGACGAGGGCCAGCCTCCAGTGGGTGGGGCGGCCCGTTTCGGTGGCGAGGCTCAGCAGGAGGAAGCCCCCGCTGCCGATGAGCGACTGATACAGCATGAGCCGTACGGGATCGAGGTGCTGGACGGCCCGCGCGATGTACACGACGCGCTCTCCCAGGATGAGGGCGGAGACCGCGACGATCAGATCACCGACGAGGGTGCTGCTCGACATGGAGAAGCTTCGCGCGAAGAGGATGATCACGCCGCCGTAGGCGATGAGCACGCCCGCGAGCTTGCGCGGGGTGAGCCGGTCGGCGGGGATCAGAAAATGGGCGAAGACCACGGTGTGTACGGCGTAGGAGTTCAGCACCACCACGCCGTGGGCGGCCGTGGTGCGCTCCAGGCCATAGTTCATGAGGGCGACCTGCACCACGAAGAGCCACCCGAGGGAGGCGATAGCCTGCCCCTCGCCCCGGCGGATCACTAGCACGTCGTACTGTCGCGTGAGCATGGCGTAGGCGAAGATGACGACGGCGCTCAGGCCGAAGCGCGCGAGAGCGAGACGGAGGGGTGGCATGTCGGCGAGGCCGAGTTTGATGGCCACGGGGTTGGCGCCCCACAGCGCCGCGAGGAGGAGCGACAGCGCGGCGCCCTTCGGATCCAGCGGGCGGTGCTCGGGCACGGGAGGCGCCATGGTAGCATGAGCCGTCATGAAGATTGGTCTCGTCGGGCTGTCCAAGAGCGGCAAGACCTCGCTCTTCAACCTCCTCACCGGCTCCACGGTCGCGACGTCCTCCTTCGGCGCTTCGCGCGGCGAAATGCACACGGGAGTGGCACGCGTGCCCGACGAACGCGTCGACCGTCTCACTGCGCTCTTCAAGCCGAAGAAGACGACCCTGGCCACTTTCGAGGTGGTGGATCTCGCCGGGATCAGCAAAGGCGATCGCGAAGGGCTCGACGCGCGGGAGTTTCGGAACGCCGATGCGCTCCTGCACGTGGTCCGCGCCTTCCCGGACGCCGCGGGCACGGCCCCGCACCCCCTAAGCGACATCGCCGATCTGGAAACGGAGCTGCTCCTCGCTGATCTCGAAGTGGTGGAGCGGCGGCTCGAGCGCTTGGAGGCTGCCATCAAGAAGAAGCGCTCGGAGAGCGACGTGAAGGAGCAGGCACTCTTGCAGCGGCTCAAGCCGGCCCTGGAGTCGGAGACGCCCATCCGCGCCGCCGCGCTCTCCGAGGAGGATGGGCGCGCCTTGCGCGGCTTCACCTTTCTCTCGCAGAAGCCCATCCTGCACTGTCTCAATCTCTCCGAGAAGGAGCTCGATCGCGGGCGCACCCTCGTGGAGAGCTTCGGTCTCGGCGATGTGGCCGGGCGCCCGCACACCGGGCTGGGCTGGGTCTCCGCGGTCATCGAGGCCGAGGTGTCACAGCTGGTGGGCGAGGAGCAGGCGGCCTTCCTGTCCGACCTCGGCCTGGAGGAGCCCGCCATCAAGCGCGTGCTGCGCGACTGCTACGCCCTCCTTGGCCTGCTCTCCTTCTTCACAGTGGGCGAGGACGAAGTGCGGGCGTGGTCCGTCCCGCGGGGCACCCGCGCTCAGGATGCCGCGGGCGCCATCCATTCCGACATCGCGCGCGGTTTCATCCGCGCCGAGGTGGTGGGCTACGACGAGCTGATCGCCGCTGACGGCTCGATGGCCGCGGTGCGCGAGAAGGGTCAGTTCCGGCTGGAAGGCAAGGACTACGTCGTACGGGACGGGGAGATCTGCCACTTCCGCTTCAACGTCGCCAAGTAGTCGGTCAGGGCGGCGGCGTCTTCTGGACTCCGCGCGGAAGATGACCCCACACCACCCAGTGGCGGTCACTGGCTAGCTCGCACACGAGACCGCCGAGGCCCCGCGAGCGGATCTGCGATCGAATCTCGCGCAGGGTGAAGGCGGCGCACAGCGAGTTGTAGAAGTCCTCCTTGAGAACGGGCGTCTCGTCCGCCGCGTACCGCTCCACCACCTCGCGTGCCCGCTCCGGCGACTCGGGGCGGAAGAGATCCATGATGAGCACGGTCGCCCCCGGCTTGCCCAGGCGGACCACCTCGTTCCAGAAGAGAAACGGGTCGGGCATGTGATGAACGAGGCTGTTGGACACGATGGCGTCGAAGCTCTGCAAGGGAAGAGGCAGCATGGGCAGACGCGCGCAGTGCACCTGTACGCGGTCGGCGACCTGGGCGTCCTTCACCGCCTTCTGGGCGAGGAGGACCATGGGCCCTGAGCCGTCCACGGCGATGATGCGATAGCCGGGCAGGGCCTGCGCGAAGCGGATGGGAATGTCCCCGGGGCCGCAGCCCAGGTCGACCATGTCTCCCGTGATGCCGCGGGGGAAGGAGGCGCGATAGCGATCCACGAACCCCTGGTTGACCTGGTCGAAGTCCGCCTGGGCGTAGGCAAGGGTCTGCGCCTCGTCCACCATCAGCTCGGGCTCCAGGACGCGGTCCATGCTAGCGCCAGCGCTCCCAGTGCAGGCAGCGGACGGGGAAGGTGAGGACGAGCTGCTCGTTCGGATAGGCCTGCGCCGCGTCGTAGCAGCCGGCGGCGATGGCGAGGGGATCCTCGGTGCCCGTGAAGTCGCCGTCGCCATGCGATTCGCACGGGGACGTGCAGAGCTCGAGATGGACGTGGGGGACCTCGCTCGTGCTTCCCGTCCGTCCCACCTCGCCGATGGTCTCGCCTCGCGCCACCACTTGGCCCACGTCCACGGTGACGGCCTGGAGGTGGCAGTAGGCGCTCCAGCGAGCGAAGGCGGCGTGCTCGATGACCACGCCGTGTCCGCAGCCGATGGCGGAGTCGATCATGTGGCTCACCACGCCGTCGGCCACGGCGAGCACGGGTGCTCCCGGTCGCTCGGCGAAGTCGACCCCGGGATGTCCGCGTCCCCGCGGCAGCATGTTGGCGCCCGTGTACGAGCGGTAGCGCGAGAGGATCAGGACCTCATCGAGCGCAGCGGCGGGGCGGCCGACGGCCAGGGGCAGGAGCAGGGTCGTTCCGAAAACAAGGGCGGAGAGAAGAGCGCGCCAGGCCATCTCTATTGTGGCTTGATACCCATCAGCTTGACGGTGCCGCCAAGCGATTGCGCCAGCTCGATCAGCGTGGCATCGGAGTGCTGGGTGAGGAGGACGCAGCCCGCCCCCAGGATGACTCCGGTGCCGCCCGTCTGCTCGAGCGCGTCCTGCGCTTCGGCCTGCGCGTCGGGCGCGCTCCCGTCCTTGAGCGTTGTCCACTGATTGAGCCCGCCCTGCACGGCGCCCGACACGAGGGCCTTGCCTTCGGCGAGCGACGGCCCTGCGCGGCGATCGTCCCAGTTCCACACGTCGGCGGGGAGGGCGGCGAGGCGGTCGAACATCAGCCGCTCGCCATGACAGTGCAGCACGGTCAGGCGCGACGGCTCGCGCACCGCCTCGAGGATGCGGCGGTCGTGCGGCTCGCCGAAGCGGAGGTATTCGGCCTCCGTGTGCAAGGCGTGGCTGGCCGCCTGGACCGAGTAGAAAATGCCCTGGGCGCCTTCCCGGAAGCACCCCTCCATGAAGGCGAGGATCGTCTCCGTGATGGCCTCGAGCGCGTCCTCCACCAGTCGCGTATTCTCCTTCAGGTCGTAGTTGAGACGGTCGCCGGAGAGCTTGCGGGCCAGCGAGAGCGGGCTGAACACGGTGGGAATGGTCGAGGCGTCGGCGCGCCGATCCACCACGCAGCGGATGATGGTCTCGAGGTGCGAGGCCCAGCCCGTCGACTCCATGGCCACAGGCCGGATCTTCTTCCAATCCTCGGGAGCGTTCACGGCGTGGCGCAGGCAAGGACGGTGGCCGTCGGGCGCGAGCTCGTCGCTCTCCACGCACCCCCAGTCCTCCACGGCGTAGCCTCCTGCGGGGGTGACCTTGAGGAAGTCCGACCCGTATCGCTCGTGGAAGCGGAGCGTGGTCTGGGCGAGCGCCGCCGGGGAACGGTCCACGTTCGGGAAGTGACGCCAGAATGCGTAGGGAGGCCGGTCGGTCGGCTCGCGCTTGATGGCGGCGAGGATGCGCTCGCGCTTGGTCATGGTCAGAGCCTCACGGACGGGGGAAATTCATGCAGTCGACGAAGACATCCTGGAAGTCGGGATGGGCGGCGAGCGAGACGTGCTCGATGCGGCGCGCGATCTGCTCGGCGTGCTGCCGCTCCGTTTCCGAGAGGAGGGCGAGCTGAGCGCCCAGGAGCGCCGCATTGCCGACGTAGCGCACCTTCGACTCCGGCACGGCGGGGATGAGGCCGATGCGGATGGCGCTCGCGATGGAGAGATAGTTGCCGAAGCCGCCTGCCAGCATCAGCTCGGCGACCTTGTCCTCGGGCACGCCCGCGATGCGCTGGAGCATGGCCGCGCCCGAGGCGATGGCGCCCTTGCAGAGCTGCACCTGGCGGACATCATCCTGGGTGAGGAGTAGCTCCTGGGTTGCCCCGTGCTCGCCCGGACGCGCGAGGATCACCGCGCGCTCGTCCCCGCGCTTGATCACGCGCGCGGCCAGCGCGAGGGGAAGACGATCGAGATGATCGAGGTCGATGAGGCCGGTCCAGTCGATCACGCCGGCGTCGAGGAGCACCGCGATGGCATCGATGAGGCCCGAGCCGCAGATACCCTGGGCAGCCGCCTCTCCGATGGTGTGGAGGGTGAGGTCGCGGCCGTCGAAGCTCACGCGGTCGATGGCTCCGAGGGCCGCGCGCATGCCGTGGCGGATCTGCGCGCCCTCCAAGGCGGGGCCGGCAGGCGCCGAGCAGGCCCAGAGATGCTCGCGGGAACCCAGGAGCACCTCGCCGTTGGTTCCGATGTCCACAGCGATGCGGATCTCCGACGACTCGTCCATGCGCGTGGCGAGGGCCACGCCCACCGCGTCCGCCCCCACGAAGCCCGCCACGATGGGGAGGAGGCACACGCGCGCCTCGGGATTGACCTTGAGGTAGAGCTCGCGCGCGGCGAGCGTGAGGGGATGGCGCATCACGGGCGCATAGGGCGCGAGGCCCACGTACGAGGGATCGATGCCCAGCAACATGTGGTGCATGCACGTGTTGCCCACGATGGCCACCTTGTAGATCCACTTGGCGAGCACGCCGGAGTCGCGGCACACCTGCTCGATGTGCTGGTTCAGGAGCCCGATGATGCGCGTCTGCAGCTTGCGGAGGTTGCCCGCGTCGAACTGGGCGAAGGCGATGCGCGACATGAGGTCGCCGCCGAACACGGCCTGCGGGTTGAGGCTCGACACGGAGGCGAGCTGCTCGCCCGAGGCAAGCTCCATGAGCGAGGTGACCACGCTGGTGGTGCCCACGTCCACCGCGAGGCCGAAGGCGAGCAGGTGCGTGTCGCCGGGCTCCACGGAGAGGATGCGCGAGCCGAACGACGCCACCGTAGCCTCCCCGCCGTGCTCGCGGAGGGCCTGGGGCAAGGTTCGCACCACATCGGGCGCGCAGTCGGAGGGCGTGCCGCTCACCACGGCGAGGAGGGCCTCGAGATCGGAGGTCTGGTGATGCTCCTCCGTGGGTAGCGACACGTGCACGAGGGTCTTGGTCACCCCCGCGTCGATGTGCACGGGCAGCGATGGACGCTCCGCGCCCAGGATTTGGAAGCTTTGGTCGTCCACGGGTGGGGAGGCGTGCACGGTGATGGGATCCGTCACCCGGCACTGGCACGAGAGGCGATAGCCTTCGCGCACGAGCGCGTCGCCGAGCTGGAGCTCATCCATGATGGTGGGCGGTGGGACGATCCCCGCGGCAAACTTGACGCGGCAGGAAGTGCAGCGCCCCCGCCCGCCGCAGGTCGCCTCGATGTCCACGCCGGCCGCGTGCGCGGCCGCGAGAATGGTCACGCCTGGATCGACCTGGAGAGTGCGCCCGGCGGGAAAAAGGGTGAGCGCCACCGTCGCCATCTCTTCGAAGATACCACTTCCCCCTTGACTTCCCCGAGCGCTTTGCCGATAGTGGCCGCACCCCATGAACCCTTGGGCGCGACCGGCCCGCAGGTGATCAGGGAGGCCCGGTGCTCCAGTTCACTCTCCAGCG
>DATGCY010000540.1:0-4330 GCA_035311385.1 Candidatus Methylomirabilota bacterium | reverse complement strand
GCCCAACTATCCCGAGGCCTGGAACGAGCTCGGCTTCGCGCTGCGCAACCAGGGCAAGTACCCTGATTCCCTCAAGGCCTACGACGAGGCGCTTCGCCTGCGGCCCGACTTTCCCGAGGCTCTCGAGTATCTCGGCGAGGCCTACGTGAAGCTCGGCCGGATGGACGATGCTCGCAAGGTGCTCGACCGTCTCAAGCCGCTCGACGCCGGTCGCGCCGCCGAACTCTCCGAGGCTATCGACAAGGGCAAGTAGCGGCGGGCGGTTAGCCCGACTTGTTCACAAACACGCGAGGCGGGTCGGGGCCCGTCGGCGGGGGCGGGGGAGCGCTCCAGCTGCGTCACCCACTCGCCTGAATCTGTGCCCTGCGGGCGGCGCACCGAACGAGGGGGGCCACTCCGCCGGAGCGCTCCCCCGCCCCCGCCGCCACCCGCCCCGATCGCATGGGGTGTTCGCCAATAGTCCAGGCGAGGAGGCAGTCGGAGAAAGCGCGCATGACGCCCTTGACCACTGTTTGCCGCCGTTCCGCTCCGAGCGCGGGCTTTGCCCGCGCAACCGAAGCCTCGGGGGGAGGTTCGGAAGGGGGGCGATGCCCCCCTCCGAGTGTCCTAGCGGACGGCGCCGGCCTGGTTCATGAGCCGGACGTCGTGGGCGGCTACGGGGACGCCGATGCCGCGGGCGCGGAAGGCCTCGACGAGCGTCTGGTATAGCTCAGGCTCGACGGCGACCACGTCCGCCACGCGCACCCATGGCTGCACCGCGATCTTGATGCCGATGTCGTCTACGGCGGCGATGCCCACGCCGGGCGCGGGGTCCTTGAGGGTGCGCGGGTTCTCTAGCACCACCTGGCGCGCAGCCTGGAGCGCCAGGTTCAGGTCCGTGGGATGGGGCACGCGCACGGTGAGGGTGAGCTGACGCATGGTGCCGAAGTTGTGGAGGATCTCCCCCACGATCTTGCGGTTGGGCACGATGACCCGCGAGAGATCGGCCTGGACGAGCGTGGTGGCGGAGAGCTCGATCTGCGTCACGTCGCCGCTCACGCCCGCGATCGTGATGTGCTCGCCGACCCGGAAGGGCTTGGTAAAGATGATGGTGAGCCCGGCCACGATGTTGCCGAGCACGCCCTGGAGGGCGAGGCCGAAGCCGAGGCCGGCCACTCCGATGCCCGCAACCAGAGGCGCCACCGAGAAGCCGAATTTGTCGAGAGCGACCACCACGGCCAAGATCAGCACGATGATCTTGATCACGCGCACGAGGAGGATGCGCATGGGCGGTTCCATCTGGGACTTCTGAAAGCGCTGGTCGGCAACCCCGCCCAGCCAGCGGCCGACGAGGATACCAATCACCAGGATGGCGAGCGCGCCCAGGACCTGGAGGCCGTAGCGCGTCAAGATCTCCATGACCAGCTCTTGCGTGTGCGCACTCATGTCCATGACGCCTCCCTCCTTGTCGGCGCTTCCCGCCAGGGGCTACGGCGCGGTGTAGAGACGGGCGAAGTACTCTGTGACCATCCGATCGGAGGAGAAGCGCTCCTCTGCCATCTGAATGGAGGCGCGCATCATGCGCTCCCACCGGTCGGGGTCGGCCCAAGTGGGCAGCACGTCGCCTTCGAGGGTCTCGTAGAGGGCCTGCAGGTCGTGCGCGTCGGGGTCGGAGGCGAAGCTGCCGTCGCCGATGGCCCAGCCGGTAATCCCGTGCTCGCATCCTTCCGGCCACCAGCCGTCCAGGATGGAGAGGTTCAGCGTGCCGTTCATGGCCGCCTTCATCCCTGACGTACCGCTCGCCTCCATGGGCCGGCGCGGGGTGTTCAGCCACACGTCGCACCCGCGCGTGAGCAGGCGCCCCACCGCCATGTCGTAGTTCTCCAGGAACACGATGGACTCCGGCCACTGGCGGATGGTCTCGATGAGAAGGGCGATCACCGCCTTGCCCGCCTGATCAGCGGGGTGGGCCTTGCCCGAGAAGATGAGCTGCACGTGACCGTCCTTCAGGAGCGGGGCGAGGCGGTCGGGGTCGCGCAGAAGGAGGTCCGGGCGCTTGTAGGTCGCGGCGCGCCGGGCGAAGCCGATGGTGAGGGCGTCCGGGCGGAGCTTTACCCCCGTTCTCGCCTGCACCTCCGCGAGCAGCTCGTCCTTCAACTCGCGGCGCACGACGCGGAGGGCGTGGCCGTTGGTCCGGGCCGCGGCGGCTACGCGCGGGTCCTGCCAGGTGCCGCGGTGCACGCCGTTGGTGATCGCGATGATGGGCGCGGCGTCGTCCACCGCGGACCACATGGACCGCGAGGTCTCGCCGTGAAGCTGGGCCACCGCGTTGGCGCGGCAGGCGAGGCGGAGTCCCGCCACCGTCATGTTGAAGGGGTCGCCGCCGATCTCCCGCAGCTCGCCCTTGACGAGCTCACAGCCCGCGCCCAGGCGGTGGAGGTCCTCGATGGCGTGGATCTCGTTGCCGGCGGGCACTGGAGTGTGGGTGGTGAAGACAATCCGCTCGCGCAGGTCTTTCCATGCCGCGTGGAAGTCGGCCCCCGCCTCGATGCGGTCGGCGATGAGCTCGATGCCCGCGAAGACCGCGTGGCCCTCGTTGAAATGATAGATGTCCACGGGAAGGTGCAGGGCGCGCAGCGCGCGGATTCCGCCGATGCCGAGAAGCATCTCCTGGGCGATGCGGCAATCCGGCGCGGGATCGTACAGGCGCCGGGTGATCCACTGGTCGCGCTCGTCCACTGGCTCGAGCAGGTAGAGGGGGGCGATGGCGTAGCGAGCAACCTGCCAGACGCAGCACTCGACCTCGCGCGCGCCCACCCGAACGCGCACGCGCACACCGGTGTCCTTGAGAGGCCCTGGCGGGTGGTCGCGCCAGGAGTCGTACGGATAGCCGTCGGGGCCGATGCGCTGGACGGTGTAGCCTTGGCGCCAGCGGAGGCCGACGCCCACCACGGAGAGGCCGAGGTCGCCCGCCGACTTCATGAAATCCCCGGCGAGGATGCCGAGTCCGCCCGAGTACGAGGGGAACTCCTCGTGGAGTCCGTACTCCATCGAGAAGTAGGCCACGAGAGGCGTCACGAGAAAAGCATACGTTAAAAGGCGCCGCGCATGCGAGCCTTCCCGTGCGAGGCCGGCCGTCGGAGCCCGCAGCCGTGGGGTATAATCCCGCCCATGACAACCACCCAGCTCACCTCCAAGCGCCACGCCGTCCAGGACCTGAGCCATGCCATCGAGTTCTGCTATCAGCAGGGGTGGACCGACGGCCTTCCCGTGGTGCCGCCCACCGAGCAGGCGGTGCGAACCATGCTCGACGCCGCCGGCCTCGAGCCTGGCCAGGAGCTCTGCTTCATCACCAATCGACAGGTTTCGGTGACTGCCGAGAAGGTTGCTGTCAACGCCGTCATGGCGGGGTGCCTCCCCGAGCACATGCCGATCGTGGTGGCGGCGGTGGAGGGGCTGGGCGATCCAAAGTGGGGCTATCACGGGCCCGCCACCTCCACGGGCGGAGCCGCCGTACTCATGATCGTCAACGGCCCGATCGCGGCCCGGCTCGGCTTCAACTCAGGGGACAACCTCTTCGGTCCGGGCTGGCGCAGCAACGCTACCACGGGGCGCGCGGTGCGCCTGGTGATGCGCAACGTCATCGGCACTCTCCCCGGCGCCCTCGACCGGGGCACGGTGGCGCACCCGGGAAAGTACAGCTACGTCATTGCGGAGAACGAGACGGAGAGCCCGTGGACGCCGCTCCACGTCGAGCGAGGCTGCCGCCCGGAGCAGAGCGCCGTCACCGTGATGGCGGCCCTCGCGCCCCATCAGTTCTACAACCAGCTGTCGAGCACCGCCGCCGGCATCCTCACGACCCTGTGCGACACCATGCGCAGTCCCGGCATGGCCGGCCAGCCCAACTACTGCGTGGTGCTGGCGGGGGAGCACATGCGGACCATCGCCGCCGACGGCTGGTCCAAGGCGGACATCCGCGCGTTCGTCTTCGAGAACAGCAAGAGCTCGATCGCGCACTTCAAGCGCACGGGACGCGCGCCCGGTCCCGTGAAGCCGGAAGACGAATCGACCATGCGGCCGATCGTCATGACCCCCGAGGACATCCTGGTCGTGGCGGCGGGCGGGCGGGCCGGCTCGTTCTCCTGCTATATCCCGGGGTGGGCGACCCGCACGTCGTCGCAGGCCGTGACCGTCCCCATCAAGGACAGGAGGTAGTCATCGCGATGGAAATCTTGGACCCCACCGTCGAAGCGAAACAGCAGCCCCTCACGTACGTGGCGAGACCTGATTCCCTCAAGGGGAAGCGCATCGGGCTCGTCGAGAACACGAAGTTCAACTCCGACGTGCTGCT
>DATGCY010000539.1:0-3387 GCA_035311385.1 Candidatus Methylomirabilota bacterium | reverse complement strand
CCTTGTCCAGGGACTGTTCCAGCGAGGGAAATGACATCACTCTGGGACCTCCACGTCGGGGAATGTGAGGGTGAGGCGGCCCGTGCGCCAGCGCTCCGCCTCGATGACGGTGGCGAGCTGGTCCACGGCCTCCTTCACGTCTCGGTTGATGATTAGGTAGTCGTACTGCCGCCACGCGGCGATCTCCTCGCGGGCGCGGGCGAGCCGCCGGGCGATCTCCGCTGGCGCATCGCTCTTACGCTCGCGCAGGCGCGCCTCCAGCTCCTTCATGGAGGGCGCCATGATGAAGATCGACACCGCCTCGGGATACCGCTGGCGGAGCTGGCGCGCCCCGTGGGTGTCGATGTCGAGAAGCACGTCGAGGCCGCGCGACAGCGCCCCTTCGAGTGCCTGCACGGGCGTGCCGTAGTAGTGGCCGTGCACGGAGGCCCACTCCGCGAAGGCGTCGCGCTCGCGCATGGCGAGGAACTCCGCCTCGGTCACGAAATGGAAATCCGTTCCATTGACTTCGCCGGCACGCGGCGCGCGGGTGGTGTGGGAGACCGAGTAGAACAGACCGGGCACGAGCTGGCGTACCTCGTGGCAGAGGGTGGTCTTCCCCGCTCCCGAGGGAGCGGAAACCACGATCAGCGCCCCGCGCCGCTTGATCAGCTCCAATTCAGCTCTCGCCTCATCGCGCTCCTCGCCGACGGCTCGTCGGCGCTTCGGCTCGCACGGCGTTCAGCTCCCCGGCTACTCAATGTTCTGGGCCTGCTCCCTGAGCTTCTCGAGGGTAGACTTGGCCGCGATGGCCGCCTGGGACAGCTCCAGATCGTCGGCCTTGGAGGCGACGGTGTTCACCTCGCGGTTCATCTCCTGGATGAGAAAGTCGAAAGTGCGCCCCACCGCGCCGCCTTCGTCGAGGAGGCGGCTGAACTCGTCCGTGTGGGCGCGGAGCCTCGCCAGTTCTTCGGTGATGTCGCTCTTCTCAGCCCACATCGCGACCTCGGTGGCGAGCCGTCCCTCGTCGAGGGGCTGAGCGCCGAGGAGGGCCTGCACCCGCTCGCGGAGCCGCTGCTGCTTACGCGTGATCGCCGCGGGGGCGCGGCCGGCCATGACCGCGGCATGCTCGCAGAGCGTGCTCAGAAGCGCACGGAGCTCCTTGGCGAGGGCCGCGCCCTCGACCTGTCGCCGCGCGCTGAGCTCGGCCATCGCCGTGGTGAGGGCGTCGTGCAGGAGCGGCCAGCCATCCTCGGGAGCGGGCGTCTCCGGCTCTGCGCGAGAGATGACACCGGGCCGATCGAGGACCCAGTCGAGCGTGAGCTCGTCACGCAGCCCGAGCTCCTCGGCGGCTTGGCGGGCGATGGCGACGTACGCGCGCGCCTGAGCCATGTCCACGCCGAGCCCGGCGGCAGCTGCGCCCTCGACGGACGCCGCGCTCACTGTGATCTCCACGCGGCCGCGCTGCACGGTGGCCTGGATCACGCGCCGGGCGTCGAGCTCCAGCGCGGCGAGGGCCCGGGGCAGCTTGATGACAACGTCGAGATGCCGATGGTTGAGGGACTTGCACTCCACGGCCAGCGCCAGGCGGGACCCCGCGACCTCCGCGCGGCCATAGCCGGTCATGCTGCGAATCATAGGGCCCTCAGGCTGCGCGTGGAGGGAAGGGGCTGCGCGGATTCCACTGGTGTGAGACTAGTCCAAAAATCCTTTGCTGTCAACGTGTTTGGGCCAATGTACGATTGACACTCGCTGTGCCGGAATGTACAGTGCCGCTCGCCCCGTCAACCACGCTCACGGAGGAATCCAGATGGCTCGCACGACCATGACGGCGTCCTGGACGCGCCGCGATTTCATCAAAACGGCTGGCCTCCTCGGTGGGGTCGCCGCTGCGGGATGGCCGGGCGCCGCCCGCGCCCAGGCGCTCAAGCCCATCACCGCGTCCCACAGCGTTTCGACCTTCGTGTACGGCCAGCACCTGGTCGCCGCCCAGAAGAAGTTCTTCGAGGCGGAGGGGCTCATCACTCCGGACTTCGTGGTCCCGGGTGGCGGGGCCAAGGTGGTGCAGGCGCTGGCCGCGGGCCAGGTGCTCTTCGCGCTCGGTGACTCCAACCATCCTCTCAAGATCACCGAGAAGGGCAAGGACGCCCTGATGATCTTCGCCACCGATCGGCGATGCTCCTACGCCAATATCGTGGTGCGCCAAGAGCTCTTCGACAAGGGCGTGAAGAGCGTGGAAGCCCTCGCCGACCAGAAGCTCGTGGGACGCAAGGCGGTTATCGCGGCCACCGCCATCGGCTCCGGCACCTACGTGTATGGAGTGTACGTGCTCAAGAACATCAAGGGCCCCGACGGCAAGCCCGTGAACGACGCCGTCGAGTGGGTCGGGGGCGGCGGCGACCTGACCATGCTCGCTGGCCTCAAGGGCGGGAAGTTCGACGCCATCATGGCCGTCCCCGAGTGGCAGTCCAAGGCCATGGCCCAGGGCTTCGGTCATCCCATCTACGACGTGCAGGACGAGAAGGCGTGGAACCGCGTCTTCGGCGGGCCCATTCCCGTCACCGTGGGCTACGTGCTCAAGGAGACCATCGAGAAGTCGCCCGATCTCGTGCAAGGCTACGTCAATGCCTGCTATCGCGCCCAGCAGTGGATCAAGAAGGCCAAGGACGAAGAGATCGTCGATCTCCTCCAGAAGCCCTACATGTCGACCTATAGCCGCGAGGAGATCCTGGAGTCCGTGCGCTACTACAAGACCATCTTCGATTGGGACTTCACGATCGACGAGAAGGACTACGAGCGCGGCATGAAGGTGTGGGTCCCCCTGGCCGTGGAGAAGCCCATCCCCTTCAGGCAGGCGGTGGACATGTCGTTCGTGAAGAAGGCGCAGGCCAAGCTCAAGTAGTGTCGCGCGTCCGCATCGCCATCCGGGACCTCACGAAGACCTTCCGCCAGGGTCCTCGCGAGGTCCCCGCCGTCTCCAGCGTGTCCTTCGACGTCCACGACGGCGAGTTCGTAGCCATCGTGGGTCCCTCCGGCTGCGGCAAGTCGACCATCCTGAACATGATCGGCTCCCTCGTGGAGTCCACGGGGGGCGAGATCCTCGTCGACGGCGCGCGGGTGAGCGCCCGGCCCGCTCCCCAGATCGGCTACGTCTTCCAAAAGGACACCGTGTTCCCCTGGCGCACCGTGGAGCGCAACATCGCCCTCGGCCTCGAGTACCGTGGCCTCGGGCGCGCCGAGATCGGCGCGCGCGTGCGCGAGGCCGTGGCCCTCGCCGGGCTCGAGGGCTTCGAGCAGGCCTTCCCCGCCACGCTTTCCGGCGGCATGCGGCAGCGGGTCGCTCTGATGCGCTCGCTGGTGGTGGATCCCGAGATTCTCCTCATGGACGAGCCCTTCGGCGCCCTCGAC
>DATGCY010000538.1:0-2562 GCA_035311385.1 Candidatus Methylomirabilota bacterium | reverse complement strand
TCGAAGGAGACCACCGGGTTGTTGTCGCGAATGGCGCTCTTGAGCAGGCCCTTGGCGTCCGCGGGAGTCGAGGGGAGGATGATCTTGAGCCCGGCCAGGTGCATCCACATCGAGTACGGGCTCTGCGAGTGCTGCGCAGCGAGCCCGATGCCTCCGCCCGTCGTGCACCGATAGGTCACCGGGAAATCCGCCTGGCCGCCGAACATGTAGCGGATCTTGCTCGCCTGATTGACGACCTGGTCCATGGCGACGAACGAGAAGGTCACCATCCGCCAGTTCACGATGGGGCGCAGGCCGCATCCGGCCGCTCCGAGACCCATGCCGGTCAGCGCCGCCTCGGAGATGGGCGTGAAGCGCACGCGCGTCGGCCCGAACTCCTTAATGGGGTCGCCCGTGAAGTCGGTCGCCATCGTGATGACCTTCGGGTCGCGCCGCATCTCCTCGGCTACCGCTTCCTCGAGCGCCCGCTGAAACGTGATCTCTCGCATGCGGATCCTCGTCGCGTCACTTGGCGAACATGTCGACGAGCAGGTCCTTCGGATCGGGGAAGGGGCTCTGCTCGGCGAAGGCGACCGCCTCGTTGAGATCGCCCCGGACGCGCTCCTGGATGCCACCGATCTCGGCAGCCGAGAGCAGGCCTTGACCCAGCGCGTGCTGCTCGAGTCGCGCGATGGGATCGCGAGCCTTCCAGCTGGCGATTTCATCGGCCGGGCGCGTTTCTGGTGGGATGGCATTCCGCATGGCGTGGAAGTGCCAGCGATAGGTTTTGCACTCGACGAGGCTCGGCCCCTCGCCGCGGCGGGCGCGCGCCACCGCCTCGCCCGCGCTCGCGTGCACCTCCAGCACGTCATTGCCGTCGACCACGACGCCGGGCATGGCGTACACGGCGGCATGCGCGGCGATGTCGACGTGCGGGTGCTGCACGGCCACTGCGTTGTTCGCGGCGTACTGGTTGTTCTCGCAGACGAACACGATGGGCAGCTTCCACAGTCCCGCGATGTTGAGCGCCTCGTGGAACTCTCCCTCGGCAGCCGCGCCGTCCCCGAAGAAGCAGACGGTCACATCGCCCCGCCCGTCGAGCTGAGCAGCCAGCGCTGCTCCGCAGGCAATGGGCAGGCCGCCCCCGACGATCCCGTTGGCGCCGAGCATCCCCACCGCGAAGTCGGCGATGTGCATGGAGCCGCCCTTGCCCTTGCAATAGCCGTCCACGCGGCCGAACAGCTCGGCCATCATCCGCCGGATGTCCGCCCCCTTGGCGATGCAGTGTCCGTGACCACGATGGGTGCTGGTGACGCGATCGCTTGGCGTCAGGTTCGCGCACACTCCGACCGCGACGGCTTCCTGGCCCACATAGGGATGCACCGCCCCGTAGATCTTCCCGGCCACGCGGAGCTGGATGGCGAGCTCATCGAACTCCCGGATCAGGACCATGCTGCGCAGCATGGCGGCGATCTGCTGCTTGTCGAGCGTCATCGCGTCACCCCCGGTGGACTCCGCGGGCATTGTAGATCAAATGACGGCGCGCTTGGTCGGCGGGAAACCGGACGTGCCCGGCCGCGGCGCTGCTCATGATCACGTGGCCATGCCCCGGGTTTCCCTGGAAGGATCGCAGGGCTAGAATCGCCGCCATGGCCGCCATCGAACGGCCGAGGTCGATTGAACGCCCATGTGCTGAGTCCCACCCCGCGCGGTGACGACAATGGAGGATCGATGATGACACCCGACCAGACACCGCAGGACCGCTACGTCGACGTCGATGGACTCCGACTCCACTGCTTGGATTGGGGCAACGACGCGGCCCCGCCCATGCTGCTCCTCCACGGGTTCTCGGGCCACTCGCACACCTGGGACACCTTCGCGCGGGCGATGTGCGACCGGTATCACGTAGTGGCGCTCGACCAGCGCGGCCACGGCGACAGCGACTGGGCGAAGAACGGCGCTTACAGACCCGACGACCACGCGCGGGACATTCGCGCCGTGCACGATCGGTTGGGGCTGCGCGCCGTCGTCTTGATCGGGCTTTCGATGGGGGGCCGCAACTCGATCGCGTTGACGGCGACTCATCCGGCCAAGGTGGAGAAGCTTGTCATCGTCGACATCGGGCCAGACATCGATCCGCGGGGTGCGGCACGCATCGCCAGGATGGCGGGCGAGGCGCCGGAGGACTTCGGATCCATCGACGAGGCCGTCGCCTATCTCCGCCCGCACGTCACCCTCAAGTCCGCCGCGGCCGAGGCCGCGCTGCGCCATCGGGTCGAGCACGGCGTGAAGAAGCTGCCCGATGGCAGGTACACATGGAAATACGACAGATTCCTTCGCGACCAGCGGCGCCAGGGGACCGTTCCTCCGGTCGACCTCTGGCCGGCCGTGGGGAAGATCACCGCGCCGACCCTGATCGTGCGTGGCTCCGAGAGTGACGTGTTCTCGCCCGATACGGCGAAGCGGATGCTGGAGCTGATCCCGGGCAGCCAGCTCGTCGAGATCCCGGGGGCGGGGCACTCGGTCCCTGCCGAGGCGCCCGAGGCGTTCGAGCGGGCGGTGCGGCAGTTCCTGGGCGTGTGA
>DATGCY010000537.1:0-3202 GCA_035311385.1 Candidatus Methylomirabilota bacterium | reverse complement strand
CGCGACCTTCGAGGGCGCCTACGCGGCGAGCCACGACTTCACCGACGTGTGGCGGCTTCAGGGCGATCGCTACCTCAACGTCTTGCCCGACATGACCTTCGTCAAGGCCTACGGACTCGACAAGCACATCGCCGAGGCGATCGAGGGCCTCCTCAAGGCCACGGGGCGCAAGCGCGAGGACATCGCCAAGCTTGTTCTCTATGCACCGGATGCACGCACGCACGCCGCCCTCGTGCGGCAGCTCAAGCTCGCCGAGTCGGCCATGCCCAAGGAGCCCGTGATCAGCCGCGCCGGCAACACCGGCTCTGCCTCGTGCCTCCTGGGTCTCGCCGCCGTCCTCGAGGAGGCCAAGCCAGGGGATCAGATCCTCGTGGTCTCCTACGGTAGCGGCGCGGAGGCCCTGCTCTTCCAGGCCACCGACGCCCTCTCGCGCTGGCGCTCGCATCGTCCCGTGTCCGCGCAGCTCGGGTCGGGCGTGGCCCTGGCGCAGTACGGCAAGCTCCTCAATTTCCGCCGCCACGTGGAGACCGAGGTGGTTCGCGCCTTCGCGAGCGTGCCCACCGCCGTGCGCGAAGAGCAGCAGGACCTTCGGCTCTACGGCCAGAAGTGCCAGGACTGCGGCGCGGTCTCCTATCCACGGCGGCACCTGTGCTGGCAGTGCTCCTCGAAGACGCTCGCCGACTACAAGATCTCCCGGCGCGGGAAGGTCTTCACCTTCGCCAAGGACCACCTCGTGCCCAGTCCCGATCCGCCTACCGTGATGGTGTCGGCCGATCTGGAAGGCGGCGGCCGCTTCTATGGTCAGCTCACCGACTGCGACCCCACCTCGGTGACCTTCGAGATGCCCGTGGAGCTTTGCTTCCGGCGCATCCACGAGGGGGAGGGATTCATCAGCTACTTCTGGAAGTTTCGCCCTGCGTGAAGTAGTTGAATCTGCTCGCCGATTTGCATCGGATTATCTAGCCCCCGGGGGAGTCAAATAACTCGGCGATGCGACGGGTGCGCTGGAACGACACCTGCGTGTAGATCTTGGTGGACTCCAGGGATTCGTGTCCGAGCGCTTCAGCGATGACGCGGATGTCCACGCCCAGATCCACGCACTGCCGGCCGTAGGCGTGGCGAAGCTTGTGGGGCGTGAGTCGCACACCCAGGTGGTGCTTCGTCCACCGGGTGACCACGCGGTTGATCACGTAGTAGCTAAGCGCCTCGCCGCTCCCGTCCTCCTTGCGAATGAGTGGATCGCTCGCTCGGAGCGTCGAGCCGTTGCTGGCCAGGTACTCGGAGACGATCTTCAGAGCCTTACCGGGTAACGCTACTGAGCGCTGTTTCCCTCCTTTACCGACAAAGCCGATGAGGCCTCGATCGGCAACGAAGTTTCCCATCTTGATGTCTTGGATCTCTTCTGCCCGGGTGCCGCCATAGAGAGCGATCGCGATGATGGTTCGGTTGCGAAGGCTCGGCTCGGCGACGAGCTTGGCCTCCAACTCGGCGAACGGCGGCAGCACCGGGATGACGCGCTTGAGGCGCGGCGTCTTGAAGCGGGCGCCGGGGTCTGTGCGCAGATGACCGTTGACGTTGAGCCAGCGGCTGAACCCCTTGAGCGCCATCAGATAGGTTCGACACGTCCACTCTTTCCGTCCCACCTCCTTCTGGTTGAGCTGCCATTCCACCAGCCGCTCGTAGGTGAGGTCCTCGGCGACCTTGAGCCGCCAACCGAGGGCCCGCGCGCAGGCCGAGAAGGAGTTCCACCCCGTCTCATAGGCATTAACGGTGTTCTCCACCACCCCTCGTTCCACGCGCAATTGAGAAATGTATTTTCTCCAGAGGACTGACAGCGTCAGCGTCATGGGTCGTCCCCGACGCGGCCCAGCCCCACGCTGGCGAGCACGGTACTGGAGGCCGCGGCGTGAAGCAAGGGTTGTCCCGAGACGAGCGCGGGTACTCGTGCGGACCTTGTCCATAGTCAGCCGATCCAGTCAGTCGTGGACCGGGAGCCTTTCTGGGGCCATGGACCTGTCGAATCGGGACGCGCGCTTGTTGTGTTCACGCGCGCATTGTTGTTCGAAAGGGATAGATGGACCTAGGGCTGGGACCAGCAGCTCTCGAGAGAGTTGCTGGGAGCTTTCGTCAGCGGGTGAACATGTAGCGCTCGAGCGTTGCCGGCGGCGTGCCGAATCGCTTCGCGAGTATCGCGAGGGCAGCTGTGGCCGTGGCGCCCCGTCGTGGGTTTCGCTCGGAGAACACGATTCTCATGTCGTCTTCGGTGAGGAGAGGGAAGCGTATCAACAAGGCCAGCTGGTATTGGGGATCGTTCCCATCTCCCGAGGTATCCGCTCCCCGAATCTCGTCGACGAGCGCTCGGAGCTCCTTGTATCGGAGCCGGAGCCGTGGTCGCTCCTGCTTCGGAATGCGAGCGCCCCCAGGAAAGGTGGGTCTCAGGCCCAGCTCCGCGAGCCGGCGATCCAGAGCCTTCTGCTTCTTGGCTCTTGCGGCTCCCCGGAGTCCGAGAAGTGCGGTCGCCTTCGCTCGAACTTCGGCCAAGGTGAGTAGGTTGCGATGATCGCGTTCGGCCGCCTCACGCCGCCATCGCTCCCGCTGGTCCAGCTCCCATCGGTCCAGCGCTCCTGTCTTGGGGAGGTTCACGAAGCCCAAGTGAATCCAATCCTCAGCGAGGGTTGGGTACCTCGCCCAAAGATCCTGATAGTGCTGTCGCCAGTCCGCGGGCTCGAAGCCAAGTAAGCTGAGGAGTTCCTGGGCGTCTGGCCGGTCCCTCAACATGACAGCCATCCTGCCAAGGTCCCGATGGATTCGGCAAGTTCGCGAAACACGTTTGCTGAATCCATTCAAAGCAATGGCAACGCGGGATGGTCCGGAACAGACCCTGGAATTCAAGGTCATTTCCAGGTCAATTCAAGGTCAATCAAGGGGGATTCTACCGGGATTCTGCTGGGGCATGGGGACACCTAGGCCGGGCTATCTCCCCTCTCTATAGGGGTACCTCTATAGGTACCCGCGAGGCCCCGCCGGTATCGCGGAGGTATCCCTTGGCTCGGGAGGATCTCAAAGCCGCCGCGGAAGATCTCGATCGTAAACGCGGTGCTGTTGATCGCCAGCGCCGCCACTCCGGCGGTGAGGGCGTTGATCGGCATCCCATATAGGGGCAGAACGAGAAACAGAATCTAGAGGACGACGAGCAACGGGA
>DATGCY010000536.1:0-4990 GCA_035311385.1 Candidatus Methylomirabilota bacterium | reverse complement strand
CGGCCAGGTAGTGTTGCAGCGCTCTCACTACTCCGATTCTCGGCCGCCGCTTCCGGGACCCGGGAGCTTTTTCGCGCCCCGTTCCCGGGGCCACCGCTACGGTGTAGCGCTCCCCTCGCCGCCCAGATAGGCGACCTTGATGCGCGGATCCGCGATGATCTCCGCCGCCGGCCCCATCATGAAGAGGCGCCCCAGCTCCATGACGATGCCGGTGTCCGAGACCCGGAGCGCTCCGTGCGCGTTCTGCTCGACCACGAGGACGGTGAGGCCGCGCCCGCGTAGGTCGGCGATGGTGGCGAAGATCTGGTCCTGGTTCGCGGGGGAGAGCCCGAGCGACGGCTCGTCGAGGAGGAGGAGCCGCGGCCCCGCCTCCAGCACCATGGCCGTCTCGAGGATCTGCTGCTCGCCGCCGCTCAGGTTGCCCGCGAGCACGGAGAGCTTGGCGCGGAGAACGGGAAACTGCGCGAGCACACGCTCCAACGCGGCCGTCGCCGCGTCACCGCACAGGGTGTAGGCGCCGAGCTCGAGGTTCTCGCGCACCGTCATGAGGGGAAAGTTGCAGCGGCCCTGCGGCACGAAGCCGATGCCGAGCTTCAGGCGCTCGCGCGGAGCGAGCGTCTCGATGGGCTCTCCGGCGAAGCGCACGTGGCCGCCGAAGCGCCGGTTGAGCCCGTACACCGCGCGCAGGAGCGTCGACTTGCCCGCCCCGTTGGGGCCGATCACGGTGGTGATGGTGCCCGCGGCGATCGCCGCGGAGAAGTCCACCACCACCGGCTCGTCGGTGTAGCCGACGGAGAGCCGGTCCAGCTCCAGGATGGGCTCGCCCGACGTCGTGTCAGGCACGGCCCTGACCCAGCTCGGCGGCCCCGCGCTGGCCGAGATAGGCGGCGAGCACGCGCGGGTCGCTCCGGATGAGGCCGGGCGGACCGTCGGCGATCTTCTGTCCCTCCTCCAGCACGATCACGCGGCGGCAGAGCGACATGATGAAGTCCACGTTGTGCTCGACGATGACGAGCGTCGTCCCTTCCGCGTTGAGCTGCTGGATCACCCGCTCGATGCGCCGCACCATGGTGGGATTCACGCCGGCCACCGGCTCGTCGAGCAGGATCAGCCGCGGCCGCGCCATCATAGCGGCCGCGATGGCGAGGAGCTTGCGCTGGCCATACGAAAGCACGGCGGCGGGCGCCTGCGCGTACTCGGCGAGATCCACGGTGTCGAGCAGCTCGCGCGCCCGCGCGGTCGCCGCCGCTTCGACGGAGCGCAGGCGGCCGGTGCGCAGCATCGCGGCGAGCCAGCCGACGCCGTCTTCCTCCTGCGCGGCCACGCACAGGTTGTCGAGCAGGGTCAGCTCGTCGTACGCCCGCACGGTCTGAAAGGTTCGGGTGAGGCCGGCGCGCGCGATGCGATGGGCAGGCAGATCCGTCAGCGCGCGGCCGTCGAGCCGCCAGTGCCCGCCGTCCGCTGGCTCGAAGCCGCTCAGGCAGTCCACGATGGTGCTCTTGCCCGAGCCATTGGGGCCGATGAGCCCGACCACCGCGCCCGCCTCCACGTCGAAGTCCACCCGATCCACCGCGGTGAGACCGAGGTAGCGCTTCGTGAGGCCGCGCACCTCCAGCAGCGTGGTCACGATGGGCTGACGCGCGGGCGCCGCCAGCGTTGCCACCGCCGCCGCGCGAGCCAGCCGGCCACCCCGCCCGGGAACAGGAGCATGGCCGCGATGAGAACGGCGCCGTACAGCACCATGCGCAGATCGGTGGTGAAGCGCAGAAGATCGGGAAGCGCAGCGAGGACGGCGCTGCTCACCAGCACGCCCCAGAAGCTACCCGGCCCGCCGAGAATGACCATGATGAGCATGGTCTCCGTGTAGTAGAAGTCGAAGATCGAGGGATCGACGATGGTCAGATAGAAGACGAAAAGGCCGCCTACCATGCCCGCGAGGAGCGCGGAGAGGGCGAGGGCGAGGAGCTTGTAGCGCAGCGGATCGATCCCCTGCGATTGCGCGAGCGCCTCGTTGAGCCGGATCGCGCGCATGGCGCGCCCGAGCCGCGAGGACACCACGAGGTACATGAGGGCGTGCGCCGCCGCCGCGAAGCCGAGAAGGAGATAGTAGAAGTCCGCAGGGCGCGACAGCCGCCACTCCCGGCCCATGAAGCCGAGGGTGGGCACGGGAAGGCCGGGAATGCCCATGGCGCCCCGGGTGAGCGAGACCCAGTCGCGCGCCACGATCATGCAGAGGAGGGCAAAGCTCAGGCTCACGATGGCGAAGGCGTGCCGCGAGAGCCGCAGCGAGGAGTAGCCGATGACGAGACCCACGAGGGCGGCCAGGGCGCCCCCCGCCGTCGCGGCCCATCCCAAGTTCCAGCCGCGCTCCGTCACGAGGAGCGCCGCGGTATAGCCGCCGATGCCGAAGAAGCCGACCTGGGCGAAGGAGAGCAGCCCCGTGTGGCCGTAGACGAGGTTGAGCCCGCTTGCGAGCACGCTGAACATTGCGAAGCTGACGCCGAGGGCCAGCACGTACTCGTTGCCGGTAAGACGCGGAAGGGCGAAGAGGACGGCGAGGACCAGCAGCACGAGGAAGGCCCGCGTCACGCCCGCCCTCACACGCGCACTCCCCGACCGAAGAGACCCTGGGGCCGCACGAGCAGCATGGCGATCATCGAGCTGAAGACGAGAGCGTCGACCATGACCACGGGCAGGAAGCCGCCCATCACGCTCTCGAGCACGCCCAGGCTCAGCGCGGCGATGGCGGCGCCCGCGATGTTGCCGAGGCCGCCCAAGATGATGATGGCGAAGGCCTTGAACACGAAGCTCGCCCCCATGAGCGGATGCACGGCGTACACCGGGGCCAGCGCGGCTCCCGCCAGCCCGGACAGCCCGATGCCGATGGCCACGGCCAGCCTCGACACCGCGCGCGGGTCGATGCCCACCATGAGCGCGGCCTCCCGGCTCTGGGCGACGCCGCGCATCGCCTTGCCCACCCGCGTGCGGTAGAGGATGAGGTAGAGGGCGGCGAAGGCAAGGACGGCGAGGCCGAGGGCGAGCAGCCGCATCAGCGAGACACGCAGATCGCCCACCACCACATTCGTGTAGCTCTGCTGCGTCTCGATCATCCGCGGCGTGGTGGTGAAGAGGAAGACGGCGCCGTTCTGCAGCACCATGGACAGGCCGAGGGTGAGGAGGATGCTGCGCTCGAAGCCGCCCCCCTGCACCGACACGAGGAGCGCCTCATACAGGAGGTAGCCGAGGCCGACGGCGCTCGCCGTCACCACGAGCACGGTGGCCGCGTAGCCCAACCGCAGGTTCATGGTGAGGAAGTAGGCGAGCATGGCCCCCAGCATGTAGAACTCGCCGTGAGCGAAGTTGACGATCTCGAGGACGCCGAAGATCAGCGAGAGCCCCATCGCGATCAGCGCGTAGATGCAGCCGATCACGATGCCGTTCAGGAGGAGCTGGAGGTAGAAGCCGGGATCCACTCGCCCGTCAGGTCTTGCTCATGCCCACGACCATGACCTTGCCGCCCTTGATGGTGAGGATGATGGCGTTGTTGTGGGCGAGATTGTGATCGTCGAACTCGATCACCGTGCCCAGCATCGACGGCATCTTCGTGGTGGCGAGGGCGTCGCGGATAGCCGCGGGATCGGCCTTGCCCGCCCGCCGGATGGCGTCGATGAGCACCTTCATTGCCTCGTAGGACTCGAAGCTCACGAGAATGGGCGGCACGTTGTGGAGCTTGCGAAAGGCCTCCACGAAGGCCTTGTTGCCCGGCGTGTCCACCGACGGATCGTAGGGCTGGACGGACGTGGTGCCGTCGAGGAAGCCGCTGTCCATGATCTCCTTCGGCACCTGATCCACGAGCACGCGCCCAGTGAGCGGCACACCCCCGCCCATGCTGTACCACTGACGCATGGCATTCTGGAAGTCAGCGTCCACGGCGTAGATGGCGAAGAGCGCCGGCTTTCTCGCCTTGATCTTGGTGAACACGGGCGTGAAGTCCGCGGTGCCCTTCTGGAAGAAGTCCACCGAGGCGAGCTTGAGGTTGCGCTTCTTGAGCGCGGTTTCGAGACCGGTGGATCCGGCGCGACCGAAGTCGCTGTCCTCGCCGAGGAAGGCGATGTTGCCCGCCTTGCCCTCCTTGTCGAGCCAGCCCACCAGCGCGTCGAGCATGCTCAGGTCGGTGGGGTTGACCTTGAACGTCCACTTGTTGCCGCCCATGCCCGAGCGCTCGGCGATGGAAGTCGCGGAAGCGTTGGCGACCACGAAGGGCACGCCCGTGCGCTCCACCAGCGGCATGATGGCCAGCGCGGCCGAGCTACACAGGCCATCGAAGATCGCCACGTACTTCTTCTCCGAGAGCATCTGGGTCACGCTCTTCACTGCCTCCGCGGGATTGCAGCGGTTGTCCTGGAAGTCGACCTCGATCTTGCGCCCGAGGACACCACCCTTGGCGTTGGCCTCGCTCACCGCGAGCTCGGCGCCCCAGCGCGAGTGCTGGCCGAAGGTGGAGACCCCGCCCGTCAAGGGAATGGACGCACCGATCAGGATGGGGCCTTCCTGGGACTGGGCGAGCCCCGCGTAGGCGAAAGCGGCCAGGGCGGCGGCCGCGACGATCAGACGCATGGTGCGCATGAACGAACCTCCTCGGGTCGGGTGTCCTGCGTGATCGACGGGAGTCTACATGAGAGCTCCGAAGCGGCAAAGGCAATCCGCTTGACGACGCGCAGCCGGCGGAGGCAGGATTGCTCCCTCGGACAAGGGCGCCGGGCACCATGACCGCAGTCGCATCGTCGAGGAGAGAGCCGATGGCACTGGCCACACATCGGATCCGCCAGGACAAGTCATTCGATCAGCTCACCGAGGCCATCCTGGCGCGCGATCAGGCGCGGACGGCGGATCTCTTCTATGACATGGTCCGGCGCGAAGGACGCCCGATCTCCGAGGCCCTCGGCGTCGTGACGGCGGCCGAGGCGCCCTTCGTGCAGGTGCCGAGCCA
>DATGCY010000535.1:0-18111 GCA_035311385.1 Candidatus Methylomirabilota bacterium | reverse complement strand
CCTTGTCGGCCTCGACCTTGAGGGTGATGAGGAAGCCGTACGACATGGCGACCACCCACGAGACGAGCTCCGCGCCGTCGGGAGGGAAGTCGCGGTAGAAGCCGGTGTTCTTCAGGTGGGCCATGATCTCGTCCAGCGTCTTGGACTGATCGTGATGGAGCAGCACCGCGAGCATCACCCGGTTCGCGTCTTGGGCCATGCCGTCCTCCTGATCGGGTTGAGATGAGCCGGCTCGGCCGGCTCGCATATACTGCCCCGGTGTCTCGTCCTCCCGAGAGCCTGGCGAATCCTCGTCTCTGGCTCGCTTTCGCCACCATGCTCCTCGTCTCGGGCTTTGCCAATTCCTACGTGCTCTTCCTTCCGCCGCTCCTCGCCGAATATCACGCCCCGCGCGCCACCATCGCTTCCCCGCTCTCCGTCATCTGGTTCGTGGCGGCCGCTCTCGGGCCCGTGTCAGGCTGGCTCGTCGCGCGGAGTAATCCGCGGCTCGTGGTGACGACGGGCCTGGGCGCAGCCGCCCTTGGCATCCTTCTCGGCGCGCACGCTCCCAGCCTCGGCGTCATGATCGCCTCCGTGGGGATAGCGGTGGGTGTGGGCCTGGGGCTCACCGGGTTGTCGACGCAGGCCGCGCTCCTCGCCGACAGCTACCGCCGTCGCCGCGGCGTCGCCATGGGCATCGCCTTCTCGGGCGCCATGGCCGCCTTCATGCTCGGCCCGCTGACCCAGCGGCTCATCGGGTCGTTGGGTTGGCGCGGCGCCTTCGTGTGTCACGCCGTCCTGATGCTGGCCCTCGTTCCCGTGGCCTGGTATGTGCTGCCCGTGCGCCTGGGCAGTCACGCGACGCTGTCGGGATCAGCGACGGGGGCGGCGCCCCCATCGTCGCTGGGTCAGATCGTGCGCTCCCTGCCCTTCTGGGCGCTGCTCGTTGTCTTCACGACGCCGCCGCTCTTCGGAAATCTCGCCACCACACAGCACGCCCTCTATTTCCCCGCGCGCGGCTTCGGAGCGGCCGAGACCTCGCTGATGCTGGCCGCGGGCGGCGTCCTGGCGGCGAGTGGTCGCGTACTGGCAGGTCTCGTCGCGGATCGATTCGGCGCCGCGGTGGCGGGCCTCGCGTCGTTCAGCGTGTCGACGGCGGGAGTGCTGTGCCTGCTCGGGATGGAGACGTGGCCGTCTCGCGTCTTCGCCTACGGCTACGTGCTCTTCCTCTTCCTGCCCTTGGGCTCGCGGGCCACCATCGTCTCGGTGCTGCTCGGGCGCATTGCCGGTCCGCGGAACTATGGCCCGATCTTCGGGCTGCTCGGCATCGGCAACAGCCTGGGCTCGGCGGCGGGCCCGTGGCTCTCGGGCGCCATCTTCGATCGCACCCATTCCTATCTGGCGCTCTACCTCGCCACGTTCGCCTTTGCCCTCACAGGCATCGCCGCCCTCGTGATCTTCCTTCTCACTGCCCGCCAGCCGAGCTAGGTCGGCCTCGCTAGGCGACCTTCTTGGCGAGACTCGAGTATTGGTCGAGGAGCGGCAGCACCACGTCCCGGGTGGCCGACGGCACGAAGAAGACGGCCCGCGTCACGCCCGCATCGCGGAGCGTCGCCACCCGCGCCTCGTCGGGAGCGACCCCGAAGATAGTCACGGTGAGCGTCGCGGGATCGCGTCCCGCCTTCTCGGCGCGGGCGCGGAAATCCGCCATGGATTCGGCGATCGGCTCGCTGTAGGCGCGGCCACCGATGGGGATCCAGTGCCCGTCGAAATCCACGGCGCGCTGGCGGGCGTGCGGACCGGCGCCGCCCATCAGGATGGGCGGATACGGCTTCTGTACGGGCTTGGGGTACGACCACAGCTTCTCGAAGTTGACGTACTTGCCGTGGAACTCGGCCTCATCCTGGGTCCAGATGGCCTTGAGCGCGCCGATGCGCTCTCTCAGGATCTTCCATCGCTCGCCGAACGGAGTGCCATGGTGCTCCATCTCCTCGGCGTTCCACCCGCCGCCGATGCCGAACAGCACCCGTCCCTGCGAGAGGTGATCGAGGCTCGCCACTTCCTTGGCGAGAAGGATGGGATCGCGTTCGATCACGAGACAGATGCCCGTGCCGAGCTTGAGCGTCTTGGTCACCACGGCGGCAGCGGCGAGGGCCACGAACGGATCGAGGGTATGCCAGTACTCCCGCGGCAGGTTGGGGCCGCCGGGCCACGGGCTCTTGCGGCTGGCGGGGATGTGCGTGTGCTCGGGGAGCCACACGGACTCGAAGCTGCGGGCTTCCAACTCGCGGGCGAGCTCGTCGATCGGTATGGCGTAGTCGGTCGGGAACATGGCGATGCCGTACTTCATGCGATCAGCCCTCCCAGCTTGGAGTTGTCGAAAGCGCGGCCCTGACGGACGCGGACACGTGACTAGCGCGACTTCTGTCGCGACAGGTAGGCGGCGAGCGGCTCGGCTTCCCGCTCCTGGAAAGCCACGGCGACCCGCAGCTGCTCGAGATATTGCGCGAGCGTCCGCCCGCCCAGGTCGATCTTGTTGTCGGCGAAGAAGGCGCGCGCGTCGCGCTCCCACTCCGCGCCGACCAGCCCCGCGATGCCCTCGAACATGCGCGTGTAGGCGCTCTCGGGATACTGGCGCGCCATGGCCTGCCAGTTCTGCTTCACGAAGTCCCACGCGAGGCCGCGCCCGTACACGCTGCCGAGGAGGCTGCGGATCACGTACGGCGCGTCCTGGCTCCGGATCTCCCCGTTGAGCGTCATCTCCAGCGTGCGGGAGAGGAGCTCCGGCGAGCGGAAGCCGGCGAGGGCGTAGAGATAGCGCTGCTCCTCCTGGGGCGTGCGGGCGCTCTTGAAGCGCTCGCGGAACTCCGTGTACTCGGGCTCGCCTCCGGCCGCGGCCACGACGGCGATGACGGCAGGAAGGACGTTGGCCTCCACCGAACCCTCGTCCTCGCGATAGCGAGCGTAGACCTCGCGGGCCCGTGCCTGGATCTCCGCATCGTCGCCAAGGGTGCCGATGGCGCGAAGGAGGTCGCCGCGGAGCTGGCGGTCGAGCTCGCTCTCGCCCTCCTGAACTTCCCAGCCGAGGAGGGAGACTTTCTCGCCGAGCCGATGCCGTACGAGGGCGGCGAGCCCGCCTCGCAGCTCGTCTCCGATCAGGCGATTGACGTAGGCGAGCGAGGTGTTGAGCGAGGTCCATACGTTGCGGTCGGTCTCCCCGGTGAAGCGGGCGGTGAGATCGAGGTGATCGACGGCCGGCATGAGCCCCGCCTGCACGAGGGCGAAGGCGTCGCTCAACAGGTTGAAGCGTTCGATCGGCGCGATCTTGGCGACGGCCCCCGCGAGCTTCTTGAGGAGGGACGGCGCGTAGCGCACCCGGTAGAACCCGTGGCCCCCCGAGTTGACGACGATCCAGTCCGCCTTGGTCGGCAGCGCCACCGTCGCCTCGTCGCCGTCGAGGAGGAGCCGCCGCTCGACGTAGCCGCGCTTCACCGCAGCGCGCAGCACGATGGGAATGCGCCAGCGCTGGCCGCTGTCGGTGTCCCCCGCCAGGTACTGGAAGCGCCGCTGTGAGAGCGTGAGCCCCGCGTCATTCACGTCGACGGTGATCACGGGATAGCCGGGCTTGAATATCCAGCCGTCCATGATGGCGGGGATGGGTTGATGCGAGGCGTCTCCCAGCGCCTTCCAGAGATCCGTGGTCTCCGCGTTCGCGTAGCGGTGGCGCTCGAGGTACAGGCGCACACCCTCGCGGAACACGTCGGGCCCGAGATGCTGCTCGAGCATGCGGAGCACGGAGGCGCCCTTCTCGTACGTGAGGAGGTCGAACATGGCCCGGCAGTCCTGAGGGTTGCGCACCTCGAACTCGATGGGCCGCGTCGCCTCCAGGGCATCCACGTGCATGGCGGCGGACCGGGATACCCCGAAGGTGGTCCAGCGCTTCCACTCGGCCTTCCAGGCGTCCACGGCCATCAGCTCCATGAAGGTGGCAAAGGCCTCATTGAGCCAGATGCCGTTCCACCACGTCATGGTCACCAGATCGCCGAACCACATGTGGGCGACCTCGTGGGCGACCACGTCGGCGATGCGCTCGAGCTCGGCGTGGGCGGCCGCCGTCTCGTTCACGAGAAGGGCGTTCTCACGAAAGGTGATGGCGCCCAGGTTCTCCATGGCTCCCGCCGCGAAGTCGGGGATGGCGAGGAGATCGACCTTGTCGCCGGGATAGGGCAGGCCGTAGTAGCGCTCGAAGAAGGCGAGGGAGAAGGCGCCCGCCTCGAGAGCGAAGCGGCCGAGGTGCTTCTTGCCTGGCACCGACCACACACGAATCGGCGTGGATGCCACCATCACGGGATCGGTGGCCTCGAGCTCGCCCACCACGAAGGCCACGAGGTAGGTCGACATGCGGATGGTGTCGGCGAAATGCACGGCGCGGCGGCCGTCGCCCAGGGGCTCCTCCTGTACGATGGCGCAGTTGGAGACGGCGGCGAGCGACTCGGGGACCACGAGGGTGACACCGAACACCGCCTTGAAGGCGGGTTCGTCCCAGCACGGGAAGCCCCGCCGCGCATCGGTGGCCTCGAACTGCGTGGCCGCGATGGTGTGGGTGGCCCCGGCCGCGTCCTTGTACGTGCTGCGGTAGAAGCCGTGGAGACGGTCGTTGAGAATGCCCGTGAAGCGCAAGGTCAGCTTCCATTCCCCGGGCGCGATGGCGGCGGGAAACGCGAAGCGGGCCCGTTCGTTTGCCTCGTCGAGGGAGATGGAACCGTGGATAGGGACGCTGCCGTCGCGAGCGAGGGCGGCGCTGTGGATGGCGAGCTCGGCCGCGTTGCACACGATTTCGGTGACGGTCGTCTCCACCTCCACCGTGATGACGGCCTCTCCCGCGAAGGTGGCGGCGGCGAGGTCGGGCTCGAGCCGCAAATCGTAGCGCTTGGGCACGACGGTGGCGGGGAGCCGATGGTCCATGGCGGCAGATCATACCATCGTCGCCCCCGCCCCTCACTTGACATCCCTTCGCTCGCGGCGCCACACTCACCCGGTCCATTTCAGAGGGAGATTCCATGGAAACGCTCAAGGGCAAGACGGCGGTGGTCACCGGCGGGGGGAGCGGGATCGGCCGCGCGCTCTCTCTCGCCTTCGCCGGCGAAGGCGCCCACGTCGTGGTGGCTGATATCGACGAGGTGGGCATGGCAGAGACCGCCGCGGGCATCCGCAAGGCCGGAACCAAGGCCCTCACCGTCAAGACCGACGTGACCAAGCTCGCGTCGGTGCAGACACTGGCCGAGCGCGCGTGGTCGGAGATGGGCGCGGTGCACGTGGTCTGCAACAACGCGGGCGTGGCCATCCACGGCGGTCTCGAGTCCGCCACCCATCGCGACTGGGAATGGGTGCTCGGCGTGAACCTCTGGGGTGTGATCCACGGCGTAGAGGCCTTCGTACCGCGTATGATCGCCCAGAAGGAGCCCGGCCACATCGTCAACACCGCCTCCATGGCGGGGCTCATCGCCTCGCAGGGACTCGGCGTCTACAACACGAGCAAGTACGCGGTGGTGGGGCTCTCCGAAACCCTCCAGAAAGATCTCCGCCCTTACGGCATCGGTGTCTCCGTGCTGTGCCCCATGGGGGTGAGCACGAACATCCGGACGAGCGAGCGCAACCGGCCTGCGGAGCTCCGGAATCCACAAGGACCGGAGGACAACGACTGGTTCCAGCTCATCGGCCGCTATCTCGAGCCGGAGGACGTGGCGGGACGCGTGCTCCGCGCGGTGAAGGCCAACCGGCTCTACGTGATCACCCATGAAGAGGCCCGCGAGCCCCTGCGCCGCCGTTTCGAGCGCATGGACCGGGCCTTCGAGGAGTGACATGAATTTCCAGGTCATCGATGGCTGGGGCAAGCTGCCCGACGGCTGGAGCTTCGTCGAGGTGGCGGGAGTGGCTGTGGATGCCAAGGACAACGTGTTCTGCTTCACGCGTGGCGAGCACCCGGTCATCGTCTTCGATCGCGACGGCCGGTTCCTCCGCTCGTGGGGCGAGGGCCAGGTGCGGCGAGCCCACGGCATCACCATCGACGCCGACGGCATGGTGTGGCTCACCGACGATCTCCATCACACGGTGCGGAAGTTCACTGCGGACGGCACGTGCCTCCTCACTATCGGCGATCCCGACAAGCCCTCCACCCTCCAGGGCGGCAAGCCCTTCAACCGCCCGACCCACGTGGCCATCTGCCCGAAGAGCGGCTATCTCTTCATCTCGGATGGCTACGGCAACTCCCGCGTCCACAAGTACTCGCCCGACGGCAAGCACGTCATGTCCTGGGGCGAGCCGGGCACGGATCCCGGCTGCTTCAACCTGCCCCACAACCTCGTGACGGATCGCGACGGCCTCGTCTACGTGGCCGACCGCGAGAACCATCGCGTCCAAATTTTCGACGGCCAGGGGCGCTATCAAGGGCAATGGAACAACCTCCACCGACCGTGCGGTCTCTTCGTGGATCGCACGCAGAACGGCGGCACATTCTACGTGGGCGAGCTCGGCCATGGTCTGGCCGTCAACGAGGCGGTCCCGAACCTGGGGCCGCGCGTCACCGTGCTCGACGCGAAGGGGCAGAAGATCGCGCGCTTCGGCGGCCAGTTCGCCGGCGAGAAGCCGGGCGAGTTCATCGCGCCGCACAGCGTGGTCACCGACTCGCGCGGGGACGTGTACGTCTCGGAAGTGTCGTGGACCCAGCGCGGCCAGCACGAGACGCCGCCCCGGGAGGTCAGGAGCCTCCAGAAGTTCGCGCGCTCGTAGCCACCTGCCGACAAGGGCCATCTGCTTCGTTGGCGGATCTACCCAGCCCTCGTCTCGCGGCTGACCCCAGCCGCTCAACTCGAACTGCGGGCCGCACGGGCAACGTGGAGGGAGTACGCCTCGCGTGCCGAATCGACTCAGCCCTCGTCTCGCGGCGGCCACGGCCGCCGCTCACCTCGCGGCGCCCTAGGGCGCCGGCGAGGCGGATTGCATCGGGAAGAAGCGGGCGGTGGCGCGTGCGAAGATCTCGCCCGTCTCGAGGTCCTCGAGAGCGCCCTCGACGTCCACGTACTTCGCGGCTTCCTTGACGGCGCGGCTCCGGCCCAGGATCGGACGATCGAGGGGCGTAAGCTTCAGGTAGCGGACGGTCAGCTCGCCGGTGACGTGAGGCCGGCCGGTGTGAGCGAGGGCCGCCCCCGCCAGGACCTCGTCGAGATAGGCGGCCACGATGCCGCCGTGGGCTCCCGCGGGCGGCCCTTCGAAGCGGCGAGGAATCACGATGGGCGAGAGCACCTCGCCGTCCCTCCGGAAGTTCCGCACGCGCAGCCCGATGTCGTGATCGGGCCCGCAGCCGAAGCATCCACGAAAGCGTGCGCCGATCCCGGTGTAACGAAGCTCCTCGAGCGGGGCGAAGAGCGACTGGAACGGAGCGGGCACGGCCGGCTCGTGCACCATGCTCAGGCCACCGCTCGGCCGAAGTACTTCCGGAGGAGTGGCTCCCACGCGGCGAGCTCGCGGGTGGACTTGCCGATCACCTTGGCCGCGTCGTCCCACCGCCTCAGACGTATCGCGTCGGGCCACCAGGGCTGCCTCGTCGCCCGCGACATCTCCTCGGACGTCATGAGATTACCCTGCAGGGTGAGGGTGTGCTTCGAGCCGCGAGAGAGCGAGTCGTAGTAGCCGGGCTCAGTGGTGCAGAGGTAGCGTTTCGCCTCGGCATGAGCGCGGATCAGGAACGCGACGCGCTCCGACACGTACGGCGCCACCAGATCCGCGCCGGCCTCGTGATGGCCTCGTCCCGCACGCGACGGCGTGGCGCTGCGCTCGAGCGTGTCGCTGATACCATCCTGGGCGACCGCGTAGCGCCCCACGTCGTGGAGCAGACAGGCGAGCACCAATTCCTCATCGGCGCCCCCAGCATCGGCAAGCTCCGCACATTGCAGCGCATGCGCGAGCTCGTCGACGCGCTCCTGCCCGTACTGTCGCGCCGCGGATCTCGACATTGCTTCGATCAGCCGGTCGGCCATGGTCATCATGGCTTTCGAGTATACTCAGCCGTCAGCCAACCCACCCCACCCAAGAAAAAGGAGACGTCAATGGCCGTCGTCGTCAAGCCGCTCCCCGATGGGCCCCTCATGGTCAAGGGCGAAGGCATCGAGGTGCTGGATCCGCAGGGCAATCCGGTCCCCGTCAAGGGCGACGCCGCCTATCTCTGCCGCTGCGGCGCCTCCGCCACCAAGCCGATGTGCGACGGCTCCCACAAGAAGGTCAGCTTCAAGGGATAGTCGGCCGACCGCCGGGTGCGCGAGGCCACGCGTCGAGCCTCCTGCGTTCGGCCGCACTTCCTCTTCGTCGAGCTTCCGGAGGATGTGCGGGACGAGGGCGAGGCGCTTCAGAGGGACGAGCGAGCTCCTTCTCTCCGAATCAAGGCCGTAGGGCCGAGGTGCCGGGTCGCGCCGCGAGGGTGCCGACGGCCTTCAGGCGGCGAGGGGCTGGAAGCGCGGCCGCCCGCCGGGGGCGACGATGCGCCCGGGCACGGGGAAGTGCGCGGCCAGGACGAGCACGTCCGCCTCCGCGTGCGCATCGATGAAGGCCCGTCGCGTGGCCGCCGCGCGAGGGCCATCGTGACAGAAGCAGCTGTTCCATCCTGGTTCGGCGACCTGGATGGCCCGATGCATCATGTCCCCCGTGAACACGGCTTCGCCGTCCGTGGTGCGGAGGCGAACGTTGACGTGACCGGGCGTGTGGCCCGGCGACGGCTCGAGTTGCAGCCGATCGTCGATCACGTGATCGCTCGCCACGAGCTGGGCGCGACCCGCCGCCACGATGGGGAGCACGCTATCGTCGATCAGGCCGAACTCCTCCCGCCCCATTTGGCTCTCTGTCTTCCAGAACTCGTATTCATCTCGCGCGAAAACGTACGTGGCACGGGAAAACGTCGGCACCCACCGCCCACGCTCAAGCCGGGTGTTCCATCCCACGTGGTCGACGTGGAGGTGGGTGCACACCACGAGATCGACGTCTTCCGGCTTCACCCCGGCCGCGGCGAGGTCCGCGAGATAGCTCCCCTGCCGCATGTGCCACGGCGCGACGCCGTTGCGCGGCTTGTCGTTGCCCACGCAGGTGTCGATGAGCACGGTGTGCCACGGCGTCCGCACCACGTAGGAGTGGATGGTCGACCGATGATTGCCCGTGGCGGGATCGACCAGCTCGGGCCCGAGCCAGTCGCGCTGGGCCGCGATCCGTTCCGGCGTCGAGTCGGGCAGCATGAACCCAATGGGCGTGGCGGAACGATCGAGCTCGATCACCTTGCTGACGGTCACGTCTCCGATGCTCAGTGTCTTCATCGCGTGTCTCCTCGGCTCGGTCGAGCCTGCCTGGTGCGCTAGCATAGCACCCGGGGCTCGGCTTATCCGGGCGGGCGCGTCATGAGTCGCGCGCCCAACGCGAGGGCGACCGCGCCGGCGAGAGCGAGGAACACGCTCTCGCCTCCCCGTCCGAGCAGGCCCGTGACGAGAGGGCCAAGGAAGATCGCCGCGTCGACGCCCACCCGATAGAGACCCGTCCGCCAGCCGAGCTGGGCCGCCGGCGTGTGATGCCGGATCACGCCGAGGGGCAGCATCCAGCCGGCGAGGCCCAGGCCCAGGCAGGCGCAGCCGATCCCGAACCAGACACGCGAGCCGAGGCCGACGGCCACCGCGCCGAGGCCGAGCATCACGCTCGCGGCACCGAGGATCAGGCCGTGGCCGAGACGATCCGCCAGGCGCCCTACGGGAATCAGGGCGGCGAGATCGATGGCCTGGGCCATACCGAGGAGCCACGAGATGCCCGTGCGGGTGAGGCCGAATTCCCGCGTGCCGCGAATGGGAATCACGAAGGCGCTCGCCGACGACCAGGTGAGGGCAAAGACGATCGCCGTCCCGAACATGAGAGCGACCACGCCACGATCCCCTCTCCGTCCCGGCATATCGGCGCTCGCCGCCGCCGCGCGGCGCACGAGGGCCGGCGCGTCGGGAAACCGCCGGCGCAGCTCGGGGAGCAGGAGGAGTGAGAGGACGACGGGGGCGGACGCGAGGGCAAGGGCGAGCTTCCATCCCCACGCCGCCGGCACGAGGGCGACGGTGCCGAGCCCGCCCAGGATGCCGAGCATGCCCGCGAACTCGAAAAGGTTGAGCCGGGTCGACACGCTGCCGCCGCCCTCGAGCAGCACGGCGGTGAGGCCGCCCACCATGGTCAGCGTGTGGGAGATCCCGAGGAGGAATCGCCCGACGAGGAGGACGGGAAGCGATCTCGCGTTCACGAGCAGGAGCAGGCCCAGCACGAGGATCAGCGGTGCCGCCATGAGGGCAGCGGCAAGACGGCGGACGACCAACATGCCTACCGGCATGGCGGCGGCCATGCGGGCGAAGCCGAAGGCGCTCGCCACGAACCCGAGCTGCCAGTCGGGAAGCGACTGCGTGCGGCCGATCTCCGGCAAGAGCGGGCCGAAGGCGCCGACGCCGAAGGCGTTGCAGAAAAGCAGGACGAAGAGAAGACCCGCCCGGTCGAGCCGGGCAAGGCGGCGCGGGCCCGTCACCTAAACGATCGCTCGATCCACCATGGATAGTAGGGTGGCATGTCGCGGCTCGGCGTAAGAGGAAAGCGCGGAGGCCGCTTCTCGAGGAATGATGCGATGCCCTCGCGAGCGTCGGCGGAGCGGCCCGTCCAATCCATGCCGCGCGAGTCGAGCCGATGTCCCTCCATTGGATGATCCGTGCCCAGGAGCTTCCACATCATCTGTCGGGCGAGGGCGACCGACACGCCTGAGGTGTGATCGGCGATCTCGCGGGCCAACGCCTGCGCGGTGGACAGGAGGGCCTCCGGCGCCACCACCCGGCTCACCAACCCGCCGGCGAGCGCCTCCGCGGCGTCGAAGACCCGTCCCGTGTAGACCCATTCTGCGGCGCGCTGCATGCCCACGAGGCGCGGCAGAAACCACGTGCTGCACGCCTCCGGCACCACGCCACGGCGGGCGAAGACGAAGCCGATCCGCGCCGCCGAGGAGGCGATGCGGATGTCCATGGGCAGAGTCATGGTGATGCCGAAGCCGACGGCGGGACCGTTGATGGCGGCGATGACGGGTTTCTTGAGGTCGTAGATGCGGAGCGAGACGAGCCCGCCGCCGTCGCGATGCTCGCCGTCGGGCTCGGGTCGACCACGCCGCGCGCCGTCGAAGGTCTGGGTGCCCGCGGAGAGGTCCGCTCCCGCACAGAAGGCTCGTCCCGCCCCCGTGACGATGACCACGCGGACGGCGTCGTCGGCATCGGCGGCCTCGAAGGCGGCGAGGAGCTCCTGGATGAGGACGCTGGTGACGGCGTTGAGCTTCTCGGGTCGGTTCAGCGTGATGGTGGCGATGCCGTCGGCCGCCGTGTAACGGATCTGCTCGAAGGTCATGCTCACGACTCGGAGGACTCGCTCGCGCTCTCCTCTGCCTCGCCCTGTTTGAGCTTGCGGTAGATGGTCTTGGGATCGACGCCGAGCAGCTTGGCCGTCACGGTGCGGTTGCCCTTGGCGAAACGCAGCGTCTCCTCGAGCACCCGGTGCTCGATTTCGTCCAGGGTGGTCCCCATCCGGATGGTGAAGATGCCGTCGGGCGACGCTCCCGTGGCCGAGGAAGGCTCGGGGCGCGTAAAAGTGACGGCCCGCTCGGTGACGTTGGGAGGCAGGTTCCCTGCCTCGATGACCCCCGCGCGGGCCAGCACCACCGCGCGCTCCACGACGTTCTCGAGCTCGCGGACGTTGCCGGGCCAGCGATACGCCTCGAGACAGCCCATGGCCTCGTCGGTGAAACCCTCCAGCACACGGTTGTTCTTGGCCGCGTAGAGACGGAGGAAGTGCTGGGCGAGAACCCGGATGTCTTCACGGCGATCGCGGAGGGGCGGGGTGGTGACGGTGATGACGTTGAGCCGGTAGTAGAGATCCTCGCGGAAGCGCTTGTCCTTTACGAGCTGGGAGAGGTCCTGGTTGGTGGCCGCGACGATGCGCACGTCCACGCGCATGGTGCGGGTGCCTCCCACGCGCTCGAACTCGCCTTCCTGCAGGACGCGGAGGATCTTGGGCTGGGTCACCGCCGAGAGATCCGCCACCTCGTCGAGGAAGAGGGTGCCGCCGTCGGCCAGCTCGAAGCGCCCTTTCTTGGCCCCGGCCGCTCCCGTGAAGGCACCTTTCTCGTAGCCGAACAGCTCGGATTCCAGCAGCGTCTCCGGTAGAGCCGCGCAGTTGACGGCCACGAACGGCCCGGAGCGACGCGGCGAGCCGTCGTGGATGGCGCGCGCCACACCTTCTTTTCCCGTGCCGCTCTCGCCCTGGATGAGGACGGTGGCCGAGCTGTCTGCCACCTGCTGCACGAGCGTCATCATCTGCTTCCACGGAGGGCTGACGCCAATGAGGTTGCCCTGTCCGAGCAGATCGTCCAGGCGCTGCTGGAGCGCGCGGTTTTGCTGGATGAGCGAGCGGCGCTCCAGCGCTTGACGCACCACGCGGAGGAGCTGGGCGCGCTGCAGCGGCTTGGTGAGGAAGTCGATGGCGCCATCCTTCATGGCACGCACCGCTTCCTCCACCGTCCCGAAGGCGGTGAGGATGATCACGTCCACGTCGGGAGCAACGGCCTTGGCCTCTTTCAGGAGCTCGAGGCCGGTGAGGCCGGGCATCTTCAAGTCGGAGAGGAGGAGATCGACGCCGCCCTGGCGCAGCCGATCGAGGGCGGCCTGGCCGTCCTGAGCCAGCACCACTCCGTATCCCTCGCGGCTGAGCGTGCGCTCGAGACTCTGGCGCACCGCGGGGTCGTCGTCGGCTACCAGCAGCATGGCCTGGTCACTCATCCTCGGTCCTCTTGATGGGCAGGGTCGCCGTGAAGGTGGTGCCGCTCCCGGGCGTGCTCTCCCAACGCAGGGTGCCGCCGTGCTGCTCCTCGATGATCTGCCGGGAAATGTAGAGACCGAGCCCCGTGCCCTGGGCCTTGGTGGTGAAGAACTGCTCGAAGAGACGCTGCTCCACGTCGGGCGTGATGCCGGGTCCGGTGTCGCGGATGGCGATCTCGACGTGATCGTCCACGCGGCGTGTGCTCACGGTGAGCTTGCCCCCGCGGCCCAGCGCTTCCAGGCCGTTCTTCACGAGGTTGAGGATGGCCTGGCGCAGCAGCGTACGGTCGATGGCCATGGGCGGCACAGCCTGATCCGTGGTCGCTTCCACCGCGCTCCCCTGCCGCGCCGCCACCGGCCGCACGAACTCCACGAGCGCGGCGACCATCTCGTTGACGGAGTCCTCGTCGTACTGGGGACGCGGGAAGCGCGCGAAGGCGAGATATTCCTCGGTGATGGCGTCGAGGGCGTTGACCTGCTCGCGAATGGCCGCGACAAGGGTGGCCGCCTCCTCCATGTCGGCACCCCCGCGCTCGGTGACCAAATCGTTCACCAGCTCTGCGTTGAGCTCGATGGCCGCGATGGGATTGCGCACCTCGTGGGCGACCTTGAGGGACAGGCGGCCCACCGTGGCCATGCGTTCTGCCACGAGCAGGTCGGCCTGGGCCGCCTGGAGTCGTGTGAGAGAGCCTGTGAGCTCGGCATTGAGTCGCTCGACCTCGGCCCGCGCCCGCCGCGCACGCTCGGCGACGTGGCCAACGGCGAAGGCGGGCAGGCCCACCAATCCCATGAGGATGGCCACGGCGGTCCACGCGGCCTCGGGCGGGGCGAGCAAGGCAGCCGCCCAATAGAGAAGGCCCGCGAGCATGGTCAGGATCAGCCCCACCCAACGCCCGAAGTAGTAGGCGTTGACGGCAAGGAGGGGATAGAAGAGGTTGACGAAGAGGCTGTCGCCGCCGCCCGTGAGGTACAAGAGCGCAAAGATGAGCATCATGTCCACGGCGAGAGCGCCGCTGAACACAGCGCGGGTCTTCTGCTCGCTGGGATTGACGCTGACCAGCGCGAGGATCCCTACCTTGTACATGGCGAACCAAAAAACCAGCGCGGGTAGGTCGATCCGGTGGCGCGGCCGGAGGGCCAGACCGAGAGTGGCAAGACCGCCGACCATGACCACGGCAAGAAGGAATGCGAAGAGACGCTCGTCCCGCTCGAGGAGGCGGACCACCACGGTCCAGGTCCGGCGCGCCGAGGTCGGCATGGCCGCTAGTGTATCCCAACCGCCGCTGCCCACTCCGGCCTCTTGACGCGCGAACGACGCGCGCGTAGGGTCGCCCGCATGAGCTTTCTCGGCAAGGGCGTACTGGCTTTCTGGGCCGACGTGGAGGCCTCCGGCGAGGCCGACTACGTCGACTGGCACAATCGCGAGCACATGCCGGAGCGCTGCGCGGTGCCGGGCTTCCTGCGCGGCCGCCGCTACATTGCCGTGGCCGCTGCGCCGAAATATTTCATGATGTATGAGACGGAGACGCTCGACACCCTGGCCAGTCCCGCCTACGTCGAGCGCCTCAACAATCCGACGCCGTGGACGCGCAAGTGCCTCGCCCTGTTCCGCAACTCGAATCGCACGGCGTGCCGGACCACGCTCTCCATCGGCCGCGGCATCGGCGGCGCGCTGGCCACCATTCGCCTGGGCCCGGCGACCGGTCGGGAATCGGCCCTGCGGCGCTGGCTCAGCGAGGAGGCCCTGCCAAAGCTTCTCGAGCGGCCGGGCATGACCGCCGCCCACCTCTGCGAGGCGGACGTCGAGACGACCACGGTGAAGACCGCCGAGAAGGATATCCGTGACAAGCCGGACGAGGTGGCGCGTTGGGTGGTGATCGTCGAGGGCTCGGATGCCGGCATCGTGGACCGCGCCTGCCGCGAGGCCCTCGACCCGAGCACTCTCGAGTCCCATGGGGCGGAGCCGCGCGTCATCACCGGCCTCTACGCCCTCCACCACGTCCTCTAGGAGCCGGGCCCCTCGGTCAGAGGCTGGGCCGCTGGCGATGCCAGCCCGCCGCTTCCTGATACGCGTGGGCCAGCCGCAGGAGTCGCGCCTCGTCGAACGGTCGTCCCACCGCCTGAAACGCCAGCGGGAGGCCTGCCTTCGAGAAGCCACACGGCACCGAAAGGGCGGGCAGCCCATAACCGTTGAAGGGGCGGGTCAGGCTGGAGAACCGTCCCGAGCGCGCGTTGAACGCGTCCGTCGTCCCCGCTTTGAGGGGCGCGAGGGCGGGCGGCGGCTCCGGCGCCACCGGCGCCAGAAGCACGTCGATCTCGTCGAAGACGTCCCGAACGAAGACGCGCGTGAGCTGCGCACGGAGGCGCAGCGCCTGGAGATAGTCGTGGGCGGAGATGGCGAGCCCGACCTCGAGGCGGGCCCGTACCGTGGGCTGGAGCGCCTCGGGCTGCTCACGCAGGATGGTCGAGTGGAGCGCAGAGCTCTCGGAGCGGGCAATGAGCATGGCGACGTCGGTCATGTGCTGCGCGTCGGGGATGCGCAGCTCCTTCACCTGGGCTCCAAGCTCTCCGAGCTGGCGTGCGGCGGCGCGGACTCCATTCGCCACCTCGGGGTCGAGCCCCTGGAAGAAGTAATTCTCGGGTAGCCCGACGCGGAAGCCGCGGATGCCGCCGTCGATGTCGGCGAGGTAGTCCGCCACGGCGCGACGACTCGCCGTGGCGTCCGCGGGATCGCGGCCCGCCATCACGCCGAGCATGAGGGCGACGTCACGCGCCGTCCACGCGAGAGGACCCAGGTGATCCATGGACCACGAGAGCACCATGGCGCCCGCGCGGCTCACCCGCCCGTAGGTCGGCTTGAGCCCGACCACGCCGCAGCAGGCGGCGGGCAACCGGATCGACCCCCCGGTGTCCGAGCCCACGGCGCCCGCGAAGAAGCCCGCAGCCACGCCCGCCCCCGATCCGCTCGACGAACCGCCCGTGGCGTGGCCAGCGTGCCACGGATTGTCCGCATCGCCGTGATGAGCGTTGTCGCCGAAAGCGCCCAGGGCGAGCTCCGTCATGTTGAGCTTGCCCAGGCTGACCGCGCCCGCCTCGAGCAGCCGGCGCGCCGCGGTGCACTCGGTGGGCGAGGCAAAGTATCCGGGGATACGCGTGCCGCACGAGGTAGGCAGCCCCTCGAGATGGCAGAGATCCTTGAGCCCCACGGGAACGCCGTGGAGCGGCCCGTGCCATCGGCCCGCCGCCGCGTCGTCCTCGAGCGCGCGCGCCCGCCGGAGGGCGCCCTCTTCGTCGAGGGTGATGAAGGCGCGGATCCGTCCCTCGTGCTTGCGGATGCGCTCGAGGCAGCCCTCCACCGCCTCGACAGGCGAGAGCGTGCGGGTCCGGATGGCCGAGGCAATGGCGGTCAGGCTCTCCTCAGGCATCAGGCGCCGCGTCCTCCTCACCCTCCAGGGCCACGATGAAGCACGCGGGCTCCTCGGCGAGGGCGAGCTCTCCCGCCAGTCGCTCGATCACCCCGGCCATGTTGGCCACTTCCGCCTGCGAAGGTCGCTGCTCGGTCATGGGATCCTCCTTTTCGCGCCCACCTTAGCAGATGTATGATGTCCGCGGTTCACGACCCGGTTGTCCCCGGATTCACCATCCTGACGATGGAGGCGGTCTTCATGCGCACGTGGCGTCCACTGTTCGTGCTCTCGATGGCGGTCCTGTGCCTCGGGCTCCTTCTGGGCGCGGAGCCAGCTCTGGCCCAGAAGAAGACGCTGGTGGTGGCGCTCAACCAGGACCCGGACATCCTCGATCCCACTTTGGCGCGGACCTACGTGGGCCGCATCGTCTTCGAGCAGATGTGCGAGAAGCTCTACGAGATCGACGAGAACTTGCGCATCTTCCCCCAGCTCGCGGCCGACCTCCCCACGGTGAGCGACGGCGGCAAAACCGTCACCATCAAGCTCCGGCCCAACGTCAAGTTCAACGACGGCACCCCCATGAACGCGGAGGCCGTCCGCTACTCGCTCGACCGCCACCTCAATATGAAGGGCTCGAACCGGCGCAGCGAGCTGGAATCGGTGAACAGCATCGACGTGGTGGATCCCCTTACTGTCCGCCTTCGGCTCAAGGTGCCCTCTTCCCCCCTTCTCGCCATCCTGGCCGATCGCGCGGGCATGCCGGTCTCGCCCGCGGTGGCGACCAAGCTCGGGGACAAGTTCGGCACTGCGCCCGTGTGCGTGGGTCCGTGGCAGTACGTGGAGCGCGTCTCCCAGGACCGCATCGTGCTGGAGCGCTCCGCGCACTACTTCGACAAGAGCGTGGCCAAGTTCGACCGGCTCGTCTTCCGCATTATTCCCGACGACAACGTGCGCCTAGCCAACCTGCGCTCGGGCGACATCGACATGATGCATTTGGTCGCTCCCACCGATGCCGCCAACCTCCGCAAGGAGGGCAAGTACGAGGTCTCGAGCGTGACGGGCATCGGCTACTCGGGGATCACCATCAACCTCCGCAACAAGAACGGCAAGCCGCCGGCGCCGCCGGGCGATCTGGGCACGCCGCTCGCCAACGATCCGCGCGTGCGCGAAGCCCTCGACCTCTCGATCGACCGCGTCGCCCTCAACCAGGTCGCGTGGGATGGGCAATATACGCCGGGCTGCACGCCCATCTCCCCCGTGAGCCCCTTCGCTGACAAGAGCCGCAAGTGCCCGACACGGGACGTAGCCAAGGCCAAGAAGTTCCTCGCGGATGCCGGACAGGGCAACGGCTACAGCTTCGAGATGATGATCGTCAACGATCCGCAGCAGCGACGGGTGGCCGAAGTGGTCCAGGGCATGGCGAAGGAGACGGGCTTCAACATCAGCCTCAAGCCGTCGGAGTTCGCCTCCGCCCTCAACGAGAACGACGCGGGGAAGGACCAGGCCTTCCTGATCGGCTGGAGCGGCCGCGTCGATCCCGATGCCAACATCTTCCAGTTCCAGACGTGCGGAGCCTCGCTCAACACCACCCAGGCGTGCGACGAGGGGCTGGACGTGATCCTGAACCGGGCGCGCGAGGTGAGCGACGTCGCCCAGCGCATTTCGCTCTATCGCCAAGCCATCGACAAGTTCGCCTTCGCGCGGCGGAACATCCTGTACCTCTATCACCTCAACTACATCGTCTCGTATCCCAAGAATCTCAAAGGCTACAAGGCGGTGCCGGACGGGCTCATCCGCCTGAAGGGCGTGTCCTGGCA
>DATGCY010000534.1:0-3966 GCA_035311385.1 Candidatus Methylomirabilota bacterium | reverse complement strand
GACGCGGATGCCCACCGTGCCCACGCCCTGCTCGCGCGCCAGCATCGCGAGCAGATCGAAGTCCTGTGCCGGGTAGCCCGCGGGCACCACGTGCGTCGCGCTCGGGGTCAGAAGGTTGAGGCACACCTGCGCAGTGTCGATGGCCCCGCTGGCCAGGACGCGGTGGAGCGCCCCCGTCTCGCCGAGGGCGGTAACCCCGAAGAAGCGGATCTTGCCCTGCTCGCGGAGCTTCCGTGCCGCGGGCGCGACAGCGTCGAGGACGTCGGCGACGCCGAGACGCCGGTCGGTCCGCACGCGACCGATGGGATTGTGGAGGTGGAAGAAATCGAGCCGTGGAATGCCGAGCAGGCTCAGGCTCGTCTCCACGGAGCGGGTGAGCGCGCCGGCCACGTCGGCCAGGTCGGCCGCGCTGAGCCGGCACTTGCTGCCCACGAGAACCTCGGGCTTGAGGGCGCGCAGCACCACGCCGAGGTTCTTCTCCGACTGCCCGCTGCCGTAGGAGGGGGCGGTGTCGAGGTAGTTGATCCCGAGCTCGAGGGCCCGCGCCACCGCCCGCTCGCGATCGGCGGGAGCCCCGCGCACCATCAGTCCGCCGACGTCGCCGCATCCAAAGGCCAGCGCCGACACCTTGAGCCCTGTCCTGCCCAGCGTCCGGTATTCCATCGAGGTGGTCATGCCGGATACGCTACACCAAGTCGCTCGGCTCCCGCCCGCCTCAGGAGAACTCGGATTTTTCCCCGCCCGCGCTCACTCCGTCTCGATACGCGCCATGCCGGCTTTGCCGCTCCGTCTCCGCCCCGGCGCGCGGGCCCGACCTCGCGATAGTAGTGGGTGCCCGCGCCCCCGAGAAGGAGCACCAGCCCGCTCCCGCGGCCAGACTCGCGCGCGGGAGTCTCGTGTTCGGCACGCGGAAGCGATGGTTTCAGGAGTGCGCGCCGTAGGGATCGCCGATGAGGCGATCGTTCCTCCACGCCTCGACGCGGAAAACGTAGTCCTCGCGTGGTGCGTGCGATCCTGTTACTCTCCGTGCTCGACAGGAACACTCCTTGCCCACGGAAAAGTCCAGCATTCCCGCCCCGTCGCCGCTCTTCCATGCGCTGCGTCTCCTCATCGACGTGCGGCCCGACGAGGTGGCCGCCCTCGCCTGGTCGTGGCTCTACTTCTTCTCGATCCTCTCCGCCTACTACGTCATCCGTCCCATCCGCGACGAGATCGGAGCGGCGGGAGGCATCGAGAAGCTGCCCTGGCTCTTCACGGGCACCCTGATCGGCATGCTCGCGGCCAATCCGCCCTTCGCGGCCCTGGTGGCGCGGCTGTCGCCCGTGCGCTTCATCTCGTGGACGTACCGGTTCTTCATGGCCAACCTCGTGCTCTTCCTCGTCCTGTTCGCCACCACCACGGGCGAGGTCAACGTGTGGGCCGGGCGCGTCTTCTACATCTGGGGCGCGATCTTCAACCTCTTCGTGGTGTCCGTGTTCTGGGGTTTCCTCGCCGACGTGTTCACCAGCGCCCAGAGCCGGCGCCTCTTCGGCTTCATCGCAGCCGGGGGCACCATCGGTGGCATCGTGGGATCGGGACTGACGTCGCTCCTCGTGGAGCACCTGGGGGCACCGCGGCTCCTCCTCGTCTCCGCCTTCCTCCTCGAGTTGGCGGTGTTCGCGGTGCACCGCCTCGCGCGCATCGCCCGGAGCTTGCGCGAGCGCTCCGGCCGCCAGACGGAGGAGACGGTGGTCGGAGGCGGTGTCCTCTCGGGTTTCGTCCACGCCCTGCGGTCGCCCTATCTCCTCCACCTCACCTTCTACATGCTGCTCTTCACGGTGCTGTCGACCTTCCTCTACTTCCAGCAGGCCGACGTCGCCCGCCAGAGCTTCACCAATCGCGCCGCGCGCACCGCCTTCTTCGCCAACATCGATCTCGCCGTCAACCTCCTCACCCTGCTCATCCAGCTCTTTCTCACCGGCCGCATCATCCGGAGACTCGGCGTCGCCCTCACCCTTACCCTGCTGCCCGCCCTGAGCGCGGTGGGCTTCTTCGTCCTGGGGGTGACGCCCACCCTGTGGGCGGTGGTGGTGTTCCAGATCCTGCGGCGTGCGGGCAACTTCTCGGTGGCCCGGCCCACCCGTGAGACGTGCTTCACCGTGGTGCCGCGCGAGGACAAATACAAGGCGAAGAGCTTCATCGACACCTTCGTCTATCGCGCGGGCGATCAGATCGGGGCGTGGTCCTACGCGGCCTTGAGCTTTCTCGGCCTGGGGCTGGCCGGCATCAGCCTCGCCGCCGTGCCCATCTCGATGGCGTGGCTGCTCAACGGCCTGTGGCTCGGCCGACGCAACGAGGCGCTCGCTCGCGAGAGGCGCGAAGCCGAGCGCGCCACCCCCTTGACGGCGTGATGAGGGCCAGCACACTATCCTCGCCGGTGAAGACGGCGCGAGTGGCGCGCGATCGAACGAGCACGGAGGAGTGAGCGATGCGTAGACGCTGGTTCCTGGGAACGATGGCGGCCGCAGTGGCGCGAGCGGCGCGTCGCACGACGGCGAGCTGGGCGGCCGAGAAGGGGCCCATCCGGATCGGGTACTTCGGGCCGCTCACCGGCAATTTCTCCCAGACGGGTAAGGACATGACGGACGGCTTCAATCTCTTCTGGGAAGAAATGGGCAACAAGGTCGCCGGCCGCGAGGTCAAAGTGATCGTGGAGGACTCCGATCCGGAGCCGACCGGCGGTCTCACCAAGGTGCGCCGGCTCGTGGAGCAGGAAAAAGTCCACACGGTGGCGGGCGGGCTCCTCGCCGCCACCGGCTACGCCATCGCGCCGTACCTCGAGCAGAACAAGATTCCCGCCATCTATCCCGTGATGGCCCCCGACGACATCACTCAGCGGAAGCCCGTGCGTTGGATCGTACGCACCTCGTTCACGAGCAGTCAGGCGACCCATCCCCTCGGCGACTACGCTTACAAGCAGCTCAACCTGCGGCGCGTTGCCACCATCAGCATGGACTACGCCTTCGGCTGGGAGTCGAACGGGGGGTTCCAGAAGGTGTTCGAGGATTCCGGGGGCAAGGTCGTGCAACGCGTCTGGACCCCGCTCAACGTGCAGGACTACGCGCCCTACCTCGCCTCGCTCCGCAAGGACATCGACGGCGTCTACGCCTGCCACACGGGCGGCCTCTCCCCACGATTCATCAAGGCATGGAGCGACTTCGGGCTCAAGGGCAAGATTCCCCTCATCGGCATCGGCACCCTCACCGACGAGAACGTGCTCAAGAGCATGGGTGAGGAGGCGATCGGCGTCATGACCTCCCTCATCTACAGCTCCGCCCTCGACACGCCCGCCAACAAGAAATTCGCCGCCGCCTACGAGAAGCGCTACAACCGCCCCACCTCCCTCTACTCCGCGGAGGGCTACACGGGCGCGCGCTTCTACCACGACGCGCTCAAGGCCATCAACGGCGAGGCGGAGGACCGGGAGAAATTTGTCGCCGCCCTCCGCAAGGTGGCAGTGAGCGACGATCCCCGCGGGCCCATGAAGATGGACGACCTCGGCAACCCGAACCAGAATGTCTATATCCGCAAGGTGGAGCAGGTGAGTGGCCGGCTCCAGAACACCGTGATCTACACGTATCCCAACGTCTCGCAGTTCTGGACCTACAATCGCGAGGACTATCTCAAGACACCCGTCTACGACCGCAACTATCCCCCGTGCAAGTTCTGCGAGTGACTGCCATGCTCCGCGTCGCGGTGTGCTGTGCGCTGGTCCTCCTCGCGCCGCCCGCGTACGCTGCCTCGCCCTACGCGGGACAGGAAGCGCGCGAGATCAAGGCTCTGTCCTCCGAGGAAGTCGCCGACTATCTCTCGGGCAAGGGCATGGGCCTGGCCAAGGCAGCCGAGCTGAACGGCTATCCCGGGCCCGCCCACGTGCTCGAGCTCGCTTCCGAGCTTGGCCTCACGCCCGAGCAGCGAGCCGCCACG
>DATGCY010000533.1:0-2454 GCA_035311385.1 Candidatus Methylomirabilota bacterium | reverse complement strand
TGGCCAGAAATCCTTCTCTCGACGGTGACGAAGTCACGCTCGCCTACAGGAGGAACAGGCTCATGAACACTTACTCGAGGATCGGCGTCGGACTGGGAATGCTGGCAAGCGCCGCGTTGGGCGGACTCACGGTCGAGCAGGTACACGCGCAAGCCAAACCGCCCGTTTACTTCATCGGAGAGATCGATGTGAGCAATCCGGAAGGCTACGCCAAGGAATATCTTCCCAAGGCGAAAGAGATCATCAAGGCGCACGGCGGCCGCTTGATAGCGGCGGCAGGTGCGGCGGGAAGCGGCGTTCAGGTGATCGCCATCGACGGCGAGGCTCCGAAGCGCGTTGTCATCTATCAGTACCCGAGCGTGGACGCTGTCCGCGCATGGCGAAATGATCCCGCATACGAGCAAGTGCGGAAGATCGGGGAGAAGTACGCCAAGTACCGTACCTTCGCGGTCGAGGGCCTACCGCAATAGCGCATGACCGAGGCCGGTGAGGTTGCCGGCCGCTTACGGCTGCGGGCAGATCCTCGAGGCTGCCGCGTCGATCGGGCGGGCAGACGTCGCCGCGGCGGGAGTCTCGCCGGTCTATGTGTTGCTGGGAGGTTGAGGCCGCTCCGCTCTTTGATGTGCGCCCAGCGTTCCTCCCGCCCACAGCTCGAGGGGCATGTCGCGCCCGCGCAGCGTGTAGGCTCCGCGCTCGGTCAGCCCCTCGAGCAGCGCGAGGTCGGCGTTCTCCCGCTCAATCGCCAGGACGAGCGCGCGGCTGACCACGAGGCTCGTCCCGAGATCGCGCGTCAGGGCCTGCAGCCGGCTCGCGACGTTCGTGGTGTCACCGACGGTGGCGAACGCCATGCTTCGAGCGCTGCCGATGTCTCCCAGCACGACTGGACCGTAGTGCAGGCCGACGCCCATGCGGAGCGGAGGCTGGCCCACCGCCGCGCGCTCGCGGTTCCACGCCTCCAGCGCCGCGAGCATCCCGCGCGCGCAGGCGAGCGCGTCGGTCGCGTCTCGCGTTCCCACGTCGGGGACTCCGAACGTCGCCAGCAGCGCGTCGCCGATGAACTTCTCCAGGCAGCCGCGATAGCGAAAGACTTCCTCCTCCATGCGGCCGTGGAGATCGCGGAGCAACGCCATCACCTCCTCGGGAGACATGGCTTCGGCCATCGTGGTGAAGCCGGCCAGATCGGCGAACAGCACGCCCACGGCCTGACGGCGGACGCGGCCGAGGGGCTCGTCGCGACCGGCCAGGGTGTCGACGACCCTGGGCGAGAAATAGCGCGCCAGGTTTCCGCGAGCCCGCTCGGCCTCGGTCCGCTCGATCACCAGCGCGCGTGAGCGGCGAACGAGGAGGGCCAAACCCGCGCTCACCAACAGGAAGGCCAGGATCTCGTTCTCGTATTTCAAGACCGATACGAAGTTCGGATTGAAGTACGCGGTGAGCATGGCGAGGCGGTCGCCGCCGCCGGTGAGGTCAACGATGCTCTCCGGCCGGGTGGCGATCCACAGAAAGCCGAGCGTCCAGGCGGCAGCGCCGCACAGTCCGGTCCAGACGAGCAGGCGAGGCCTGAACGAGAAGGCCGCCTGCATCAGCAGCACGAAGAAGTACAGGAACGAGGCGTAGCGCAGGGGCAGCGCGCGCGGCAGGCTCGGCGTCTGGAATGGATTCGGGAGCAGGAGCGCGGCGGCGAGGGCGAGCGAATCGACCAGCATGAATACGTAGGGCATCACCGACGGCGCCCATGCCCGCTGGTATACCCAGAGCTGGACGAGTCCGGTGATGAGAAAAATGGACGCCGTGCCCAGCACCCACACGAAGGCGGGACCCCGCTCGGGCGTCGACAGCGCGAGCCAGCCCAGAATCACCGCCACCGCGGCCGTGCGCGTCGCGGAGGCGACCATCAGCCCTCGCCGCTCCTCGCGCGCGAAGGCCGCCTCCAACCGGGCTCGCGCGCCGGCGTCGGCGCCGGTCACTCCGCGATGCCGCCGATCGATCCGGCTCGTGGAGAGTCCGGATTCACTGATCACCTCACGCGCGGGCGGGAACCCGAGCATTCTCATCATCCCGAGCTCCGGTTGATCGATGTTGCACTACGCGCGCCCGGCGGCAATCAGCATCTCGAGACCCATCACCACTCGTCCCTCTAATTCATATTCGGAAAGTCGAGTCCTGACCTGGTCCTGGACGGCGTGGCGAGTTGGTCCAGGAAGCGCGCGATAGGCCTGCGGTAGGCTGCCCGTGGCCGTCTCGAAGCTGGCCCAGTACTCGGCGAACGAGTCGAAGCGGGCCTCGCGCGTCTCCTGGTGGACGCGGATCTCTCGAAAGCCCGCGGACGCGAAGAGCGACTCCAGACCCGTGGGATTGGCGAGCGCAAACGACAGGTGCAGCACGTCGCGTTCATCGGGAAGATACTGGCTCAGGGTTTCGGCGAGAATGCCCCATTGAGGTGCCCGACGCGCG
>DATGCY010000532.1:0-10002 GCA_035311385.1 Candidatus Methylomirabilota bacterium | reverse complement strand
TTGCGGACGGGCCCGGGCCCTTGGGACTTTGTCCTTGACGGGCCCCGGGGGCCGGGAGTACACAGAGACCACCCTGCGCTGTTTGTGATGTCGGGGGAAAGTTTCAACCTCGATACACAAGAGGACGCCGCTCAAGAGGGTGGTGCGCAAGCCCCTCAACAGAGGGGAAGCCTGAAGCCCTCCATTTTGGCGCCCACCTGGCTTGCCAGGTTCGAAACACCGTCGGCACACGGCAGAGGCGGGGTCCCCTCCTCGTTGACTTTGTTGCCTCGAAGAGCCTATACTTTCAGCGGTTTTCGCCCGTTCGCAGCACCTGAAAGTTCCGATCGGTCCGGGGTCACGCCCCGGTTTGGAGATAGCGATGGACGTGAAGATCGTCCTGGTACTTTTAACAGTCGTCGCTCTCCTCGCCCTCTTCATCGGTTTCCTGGCGCACAAGCTCACCATCGCCCGCACGCTCGGCGACGCCGAAACGCGCGCCAAGAGCATCCTCGACGAGGGCCGGCGCGCCGTGGACCAGGCACGCACCGACGCCGAGGCCAAGCTGCGCGAGGGTGAGACCCGCATCCGCAACGCCGAGCTCGAGGCCAAGGAGGTGGCGCTCAAGATGCGCAGCGACCTCGAGCAGGAGACGCGCGCCCGGCAAAAAGAGATACAGGGGGTGGAGCGTCGAGTCCTCCAGCAGGAGGAGCAACTCGCCCGCCGGCTCGACCAGCTCGACCGGCGCGAGCAGGAGCTACAGGGGCGCGACCGCTCCCTCACGGAGCGGGAAAAGACCATGGTCGCCGCGGAGGCCCGGCTCAATTCCGCCCTGGACGAGCAGCGCCGGAAGCTCGAGGGCATCGCTGGCCTCACCGCAGAGGAAGCCAAGCGCCAGCTCATGGCCCAGGTCGAGGTGGAGAGCCGTCGCGAGGCCCAGCTCCTCGGCATGCGGCTCGAGGAGGAGGCGAAGGAGACGGCGCAAGTGAAGGCGCGAGAGGTCCTCGCCTCCACCATCCAGCGCCTCGCCCCCGACTACACCGTGGAGACGGCCGTCTCTATCGTGGACCTGCCTTCGGACGACATGAAGGGGCGGATCATCGGCCGCGAAGGACGCAACATCCGCGCCCTCGAGCTCCACACGGGCGTGGACCTGATCGTGGACGACACCCCGGAGGCGGTGCTGATTTCCGCCTACGATCCCTATCGTCGGGAAATCGCGCGCCTTGCCCTGCAGAAGCTGATCGCGGACGGACGCATTCATCCCGCGCGTATCGAGGAGGTCGTGGAGAAGGTCAAGAAGGACATGGACGAGCACCTCAAGGAGGAAGGCGAGAAGGCCTGCTTCGAGGTGGGCGTACACGGCCTGCATGCCGAGCTCGTCAAGCTGGTGGGACGGATGAAGTACCGGACGTCCTACGGACAGAACTGCCTGCAGCATTCCAAGGAAGTGGCGTGGCTCGCCGGCATGATGGCGGCGGAGATCAAGGCCGACGTGAAACTGGCCAAGCGCATGGGGTTGCTGCACGACATCGGCAAGGCCCTGACCCACGAGCAGGAAGGCAGCCACCCCGAGCTCTCCCTCCAGGTCCTGACGAAGTGGGGCGAGTCGGCCCAGGTGATCAATGCGGCCCTGTGCGGCCACGAGAACGTGGAGCCGGAGACCATCGAGGCGGTCCTCACGGAGGCGGCCGACGGCATCTCCGCAGCCCGGCCCGGCGCCCGACGCGATGTGCTGGAGAGCTACATCAAGCGGCTGGCCAAACTCGAGGAGATCGCCATGTCCTACAAGGGCGTGGAGATGTGCTACGCGATTCAGGCCGGGCGCGAGCTCCGCATCATGACCAAGGCGGAGCAGATCTCCGACCTCGACGCGCACCAGCTCGCCAAGGACATTTCCAAGCGCATCGAGGCCGAGATGCAGTATCCCGGGCACATCAAGGTCATCGTGATCCGCGAGACGCGCGCGGTGGAAGTGGCCAAGTGATGGCCGGCTCATTGTTTGACGAATGCGGCGGGGGGGTCTGGGGGAGGAGCGGCGCCGCTCCCTCCCAGAGCCCGTCCAGATGACGAAAGCGCTGACCGTCATTTGCGTGGGCGACGTCTTCGGCGAGCCGGGCCGCAAGGCGGTGCAGGCGCTCCTGCCGCCGCTGCGCAAGCGGTACGAGGTGGACTTCGCCATCGTCAACGTGGAGAATTCCGCCGCGGGCTTCGGGGTGACGCCCCTCATCGCGCGGGCCTTCCTCGAGCAGGGCGTGGATGTCATGACCTCGGGCAATCACATCTGGGATAAGAAGGAGATCATCGAGTACATCGTGAAGGAGAATCTCCTTCTGCGGCCTGCCAACTACCCCGAGGGCACGCCCGGGGCCGGCTCCATCGTGGTCAAGGCGGGGCCGCACAAGGTGGGCGTGCTCAACCTCATGGGCCGCGTCTTCCTGCCCTCGCTCGATTGTCCGTTCAAGAAGGCCGACGAGGAGATCGCGCGCCTCAAGGCGGAGACACCCATCGTGGTGGTGGACATGCACTGCGAGGCGACCAGCGAATCGCAGGCCATGGGCTGGTATCTCGATGGCCGAGTGAGCGCGGTGGTGGGGACGCATCGCCACGTGCAGACGGCGGACGAGCGCGTTCTGCCCCAGGGCACGGCGTACATCACCGACCTCGGGATGCCGGGTCCCACCGACTCCGTCATCGGCGTCGACAAGGACGCTGCCGTCCAGCGCTTCATCTCCCAGATGCCGAATCGCTTCGAGCCCGCCAAGGGCCCGGTCGCGCTCCACGGCGCGGTGATCCGCATAGACCCCGACACGGGGCGAGGGCTGTCCATCGAGCGTCTGCGCGTCCCTCTCCCCGACTGAGCACGGTGCAGATACTCTCGGGGAAGGAAGTCGCGGCGAAGGTCCTGGCCGAGGTCAAGGCCGGTGTGGCCGCCCTTCACGAGAGAACCAAGGTCCAGCCGACCCTCGCCGTGATCCTGGTCGGCGACGATCCCGCCTCCCAGATCTACGTGCGCAACAAGAAGCGCGCGGCCGACGAGGTCGGCATCGCGGCACGCGACTTTCTCTTCCCCGGCGGCTGCTCCCAGGCCGAGCTGCTGGAGACGATCGGTGGGATCAACGCGGATCCGACGATCCACGGCATCCTCCTCCAGCTCCCGCTGCCCAAGGGCATGGACGAGGACCAGGCGGTGGCGGCCATCGCGCCCGCGAAGGACGCGGACGGCCTGCATCCCATGAGCCTCGGCAATCTGCTCGGAGGCAAGCCTTCCGCGGTGCCGTGCACGCCCGCCGGCTGTCTTGAGATCCTGGACTACTACGGCATCGCCATCGAGGGCACGGAAGCGGTGGTGGTGGGCCGGTCGCGGCTCGTGGGCAAACCGCTCGCTCAGCTCCTCCTCGCGCGCAACGCCACCGTGACCATGTGCCACACCCGCACGCGTGACCTGGGAGCGCATTGCCGCCGCGCCGACATTCTCTGTGTGGCCGCGGGCCGCCCGCGCTTCATCACGGGCGACATGATCAAGGAAGGCGCCGTGGTCATCGACGTGGGCGTGAACCGCCTCGACACGGGCAAGCTCGCCGGCGACGTGGACTTCGAGTCCGCCTCCAAGCGCGCCCGCGCCATCACCCCTGTGCCCGGCGGCGTCGGCCCCATGACCATCGCCATGCTCATGAAGAACACGCTGCGCGGCACCGCCCGCCAGCTCGGTGCGTGAGGTGGAGCGGAAGGTCTATACCGTCTCCGAGCTGACCGCCTCGATCAAGGCGGCCCTCGAGGAGCACTTCCCCATGTTCTGGGTCGAGGGGGAGATCTCCAACCTACGCATGCCGGGATCGGGACACGCGTACTTCACTCTGAAGGACGAGGGGGCACAGATCTCCGCCGTGCTCTTCCGCGGCCGCGGCCGCCGCGTGCGCTTCGAGCTCGAGGACGGCATGCAGGTGATGGCCTTCGGCGGCCTTGACCTCTACGCGGCGCGGGGGCAGTACCAGCTCGTGGTGGAGATGATGGAGCCGAAGGGCCTGGGCGCGCTCCAGCTCGCCTTCGAGCAGCTCAAGCGAAAGCTCGAGGCGGAAGGGCTCTTCGACGACGGGCGCAAGCGGCCGCTCCCCGCCTATCCGCGAGTGATCGGCATTGTCACCTCGCCCACCGGCGCGGCCATCCGCGACATGCTCAACATCATCGGCCGCCGCTTCGGCGACCTGCAGATCCTCATCACTCCCGTGCGCGTGCAGGGGGATGAGGCGCCCGGCGAGATCGTGCAGGCCCTCGCGCATCTCCAGACCATCGTCGAGCTCGACGTAATCATCGTGGGCCGGGGGGGTGGCTCCATCGAGGACCTGTGGGCCTTCAACGACGAGCGCGTGGCTCGCGCGCTGGTTGCTTGCCGCGTCCCCGTCATCTCCGCGGTAGGACACGAGACCGACTTCACCATCGCCGACTTCGTGGCGGACTTGCGCGCCCCCACCCCTTCCGGGGCCGCCGAGCTCGTGGTGCGGGAAAAGCTCGCCGTGATCGCCACGCTGGTGGATCTCTACGCGAGGCTCAAGCAAGCCATCGCCGCGGAGGTCGAAGCTCGCCGCGAGCGCGTGGATTATCTCCTGCGTCGGCGCGTGCTCACCGATCCCTCGCGAGGCCTGCGTGATCTGCATCGGCGGCTGGACGATCTGGACGGACGCCTGAAGCAGGCCATCGGCGCCCACGTGAGCACCCAGGGCGAGCGCGTGCGCTCGCTGCTGCGCCGGCGCGTGCTCACCGAGCCGACGCGCGCGCTGCGCGATCTCCATCGCCGCCTCGAGGAGCTGCGCGGCCGGCTTCGCCTGGGCCTGCGCGCCAACCAGCGCCACGCGAGCCATCGCCTCGCTCTGGCCACGAGCGCGCTCCGCTCCCGCGATCCGCGGGCTGCCGTGGAGAGCGCACATACCTTGCTGAGCCAGCTCCGGGGCCGCCTCGCCTCGTCGGCCGCCCACCAGGCCAAGACCTCGCGAGCGCGCTTCGCGGAAGCGGTGGGCCGCCTAGAGAGCCTGTCGCCGCTCGCCGTGCTCTCGCGCGGCTACGGGCTGACGCGCCTCGCCTCGGGAGAGGTGGTGCGCAGCGCCACCCAGGTCATGGTGGGTGATCCTCTCGAGATTCTTCTTCACCGGGGCGCCCTGGGCGCCCGCGTCACCGAGGTCCGGGAACGGGATGAGCGACATCAAGTTTGAGGATGCCCTCGGGCGGCTCGAGCAGATCGTGGATCAGCTCGAGGCAGGCGAGCTTCCCCTGGAGACCTCGCTGAAGGTCTTCGAGGAAGGTGTGGCCCTCGCGCGGCGCTGTGCGAAGTATCTGGAAGAGGCGGAGAAGCGCATCGAGCTCCTTACCAAGGACGAAGGAGGGCTGCTCAAGACTCAACCCTTCGAGTGGGACAAGGACGCACAGGGGTGAGCTTCGACCTCACCGCCTACATGGCCGATCGCGCCCAGGCCGTCGATCGGGCCCTCGACCGCTTCCTGCCTCGCGAATCTGCACCGCCCGCGTCGCTCCACAAGGCGATGCGCTACAGCGTCTTCGCGGGAGGCAAGCGCCTGCGCCCCGTCCTCGTGGCCGCGGGGGCCGAAGCAGTGGGGGGCACCCTGGAGGCGGTGATGCCCGCGGCGTGCGCGGTGGAGATGATCCACACGTACTCGCTGATCCACGACGACCTGCCCGCCATGGACAACGACGACTTTCGTCGCGGCGTGCCCACCAGCCACAAGGTGTTTGGCGAGGCCATCGCCATCCTCGCGGGCGACGCGCTGCTCACCCTAGCCTTCCGACTCCTTGCCAACAGCTCGCCGGCGGGCGGGGAGGCGGGGCGCCTGCGCGACATGCTCATCGAGGTGGCCGATGCCGCGGGCAGCGCGGGCATGGTGGGCGGACAGGTCGCCGACATCGAGTGCGAGGGCAAGGTGGCGGGGGCGGCCATCGTGGACTACATCCATACCCACAAGACGGCCGCCCTCATCCGTGCCTCGATCCGTTCGGGCGCCATCCTTGCCGGGGCCAGCGCCGCCGAGCTCAAGGCCCTCGGCGTCGTGGGCGACAGCCTCGGGCTGGCCTTTCAGATCATGGATGACATCCTCGACATCACGGCGACGTCGGAGGAGCTGGGCAAGACGGCGGGCAAGGACCAGGCGCAGCAGAAGGCGACTTATCCCGCCGTGCACGGCATCGAAGCCTCGCGCCGTCGCGCGCAGGCGCTCGTCGCCGACGCCCACGCCGCCCTCGCGCCCTTCGGCGAGCGCGCCTTGCCCCTGCGCGCCCTGGGAACTTTCATCATCGAGCGAAAGGCCTGACGTGTCCGAGATCCGTACGGTCAACGCGCGCGAGATCCTCGACTCCCGCGGCAACCCCACCGTCGAGGTGGAGGTGTGGCTCGACTCCGGCGCCTTCGGGCGCGCCATGGTGCCGTCGGGCGCCTCTACGGGCACGCGCGAGGCGGTGGAGCTCCGCGACGACGATGACGCGCGCTACGGCGGCAAGGGTGTGCGTCAGGCCGTGCGCAACGTGACGGAGACCATTGCCCCCGAGATCGAAGGCCTCGAGGCGACGGAGCAGGCCGCGGTGGACCGCGCCCTCCTCGAGCTGGACGGCACCCCCAACAAGTCCGGCCTCGGCGCCAACGCGCTGCTGGGCGTGTCGCTGGCCGTGGCGCGCTCGGGCGCCGACGAGTGCGGCCTACCCCTCTACCAGTACCTGGGCGGACCGGGCGCCCGCATCATGCCCGTGCCGATGATGAACGTGCTCAACGGCGGCGCGCACGCCGACAACGGCCTCGATATCCAGGAGTTCATGATCATGCCCGCGGGCATGGGCTCCTTCGGCGAGGCGCTGCGCGCAGGCGTCGAGATCTTTCACATGCTCAAGAAGCTCCTCAAGGACAAGGGCCTCTCCACCGGCGTGGGGGACGAGGGCGGTTTTGCGCCCGTCCTGCCCGGCAACGAGGCGGCCCTGGACTTCATCATGCGGGCCATCGAGCGTGCAGGCTATCGCGCGGGTGACGAGGTGTTCCTGGCCCTCGACCCGGCGGCGAGCGAGTTCGGCAAGCGCGGACGCTACACGCTCAAGGCCGACCGCGTCACTCGCACCAGCGAGGAGATGGCCACGTGGTACGAGTCGCTCCTCGGGCGCTATCCCATCTGTTCCGTCGAGGACGGCCTGGGTGAGGACGATCATGACGGCTGGCGCACGCTGACGCGTAAGCTGGGCGGCCGCCTGCAGCTCGTGGGCGATGATCTCTTCGTTACCAATCCCGCCATCCTCCAGGAGGGCATCCGGCGTGGTCTGGCCAACGCCGTCCTCGTGAAGGTGAACCAGATCGGCACCCTCACAGAGACGCTGGAGGCGGTGGAGCTGGCGAAGCGAGCGGGCTGGGGCACCGTCATCTCGCACCGATCCGGCGAGACGGAGGACACGTTCATCGCCGACCTCGCGGTAGCGGTGAATGCGGGCCAGATCAAGACGGGCTCGCTTTCGCGCGGCGAGCGCACGGCCAAGTACAATCAGCTCCTGCGTATCGAGGAGGAGCTGGGACCCTCCGCGGTGTGGCCGGGGCGCGCCGCCTTCGGGAGCCGCGAGCGTTGAGCCTGCGCTCCCGGCGCCTCCTGCGCACGGCCGTCCTCGCCGTGCTGGCCATCTCGCTGGCCGCCTACGGCGGCCAGAGCCTCACCCGCGTGTGGGCGCTCAAAAAAGAGGTGGAGATCCTAGAGCGCGAGGTGGGGGCGCTGCGCGCCGACACCGCGCGGCTCACGGCAGAGGTGGATCGCCTCCGTACCGACCCTGAATACATCGAACAGATCGCCCGCGAGAAGCTCGGCCTGGTGAAACCCGGCGAGCGGGTGTACAAGCTGCCGCCCGCCTCGGGGAGCCGCTAGTGCCGACGCTCGAGACGATCCTGCCCGTCTTGTTCGTGATGGCGCTCTTCTTGAACATCCGCGCTTCGTTCAAGCTGGGCCTCGACTGGCGCGGCATGCTCACCACCGTGCGCTTCGTGCGCCAGGCCTATGCGCGTCGGGCCACCCTGCCCACCGAGGAGACCATCGAGCGCGAGGCGCAGGCGCCCGTGTTCCTCCACGTGGTCCCGGCCTTTCAGGAACCCGACGTCGCCGGCACGGTGCGCGCGTTGTGCGCCTCGCGCTATCCGCACCCGGGGCTTCACGTGGTGGTGGTGACCAAGGAGGAGGAGGAGCGCCACCCGCATCCCGAGATGGGCGTCAGCACGGGAGAGCTCGTGCGCCGGCTGCAGGAGACACTGCCACCCTATCAGCAGAAGCGGCTCACTCACTTCCTCATGCCGGGGCAGGGGCGCAAGGCGCAGCAACTCAACTGGGCACTGCGCCCGGAGGCGCTCCGCGAGGTGCTGGGCGACGACTACGATCCCACGCGCGTGTTCGTGGGGGTGAGCGACGCGGACTCCATCCCCGATCCCGACACCTACCGCTGGATCGCCGAGCGCGAGCTGGCGGGCGACGCCAGCCGCGCATACCAGGGCATTACGCTGTCGCTGGGCAACTACGACCGGCTCGACATCCGCGGCAAGATCTGCGCGATCCAGCAGTCGTCGATCTTCATCCGCGTATCGATGGCCCGCCTCATCAACGAGGTGAAGCGCGTGCAGCTCTTCGGCACCTTCGCCGCGCGCTTCCCGCGGCTGGGGCGCGCCCTCCGCCCGGCCTTCGAGCTCTGCTTCCGGCGCTCGCAGATCTGCCTCGGCCACAACCAGTTCGTACGCCTCGACGTGATGCAGGAGGTGGGCGGCTTTCCGACTTCGGGGGCGACCGAGGACTCCACCCTCGGCTACGCGCTGGGCGCGCGCGGCATCTTGATCCGTGCCTTACCTATGGTGGAGCTGACCGATCTGCCCGAGACGCCAGAGAAAATGGTGCGGCAGAACGCGCGCTGGTACTTGGGCGTGCTGGACGACATTCCCTTCCTGCGGCAGATCTTCGCCCAGCGTCGTACCGCCTTCAATCTCGCCCAGCTCCTGCGCCACGTGGGCAACAAGGTGGTGGAGTGGCCCGTGGCCGCCCTCGTCTATCCCGCCATGGGTTATATCGGATGGTGGCTCGCCTATACCTACCGCGATCGTCATCCATGGCTCTTCTACGTGGCCATCGGCGCCCCCACCCTTTCCCTCATCCTCACTGTGTGGGTGGGCGGCATCGCCACTCAGAGCCTGGTCGAAGAGCTGCGGCCCTATCTGCCGCGTCCCGTCGATCTGCGCCGGAAGAGCTTGCGCGAGAAGTTCTTCGGCACCTTCCGCTGTCAGACCTACTGGCTCCTGGCCACGCGCGGCGCCTGGCGCGTGCTCCTGAGCTTGCTGTGGACGGGGCGCTACGAGCCCGGCAAGACCGATCGCGTGACCCGCTCCCGCCGCGCCTGACCGTCCAAGGAGACCCGGCATGGCCGACCGCGTGCCCCTGCTGGAGATCGGCAAGCTCCACGCTCGCGTGAGCGAGCTCAAGGCGACGAAGGGCGCGCCACCTTGGTCAGAGTCGGTAGTACTGACGGACGACATCCAGGCCTTCATCATCTGCCATCTACCGGGCCAGCCCAACGACACGCACTACCATCTGCACGACGAATGGTGGCTGGTGCTGCAGGGCGAGATCACCTGGTACATCGAGGACGAGCCCCAGCCCATCCGCGCTCGCGCGGGTGACTTCGTCTTCGGTCCCAAGAACCGCTGGCACCACCTCGAGCCTACCGGGACGGAGCCAAGCATCCGCGTGGCCATCAACGCCCGCGGCGAATTCCACCGCTACGACCGCCCCGGCTGCAAGCCGCTCTAGCTTCTCCCTCTCCCCTCTGAGAGAGGGCAGGGTGACAGGGGCCTTGATCTTTGGATTCCGCGTCACTATCCCTTGACGCGACCGTCGATCCAGTTGACAGCCTGTCGCCCCTCCGTTACATTGTGATTCGTCACCGCGGGGTGGAGCAGCCCGGTAGCTCGTTGGGCTCATAACCCAAAGGTCGTCGGTTCAAATCCGACCCCCGCAACCA